>CAWUJF010000066.1:0-10334 GCA_963922405.1 uncultured Hyphomicrobiales bacterium
TGAGAAGAACTGCGCTGGAAAACATAATATATGCACTCAAGATCCAGGGTGCATCTCGCGAAAATGCAAAAAACAGAGCAGAAACCTGGTTGAAGAAAGTGGGGTTGGAAGAAGCGTCAAATCTTAGTGCAGGTTTTCTTTCTGGTGGCGAAAAACAGAAACTGGCTCTGGCGAGAGCCCTGGCCTGTGAACCGGATGTGTTGTTTCTGGATGAGCCAACCGCGAACCTGGACGGACGAGCGACACGTGAAATCGAGGAAATTCTAAGTACAGCACATTCACAAGGTGTGCGAATGGTCATGACTACGCACGACATGGGGCAGGGCAAACGCCTTGCTGGTGATGTATTCTTTTTGTACCGTGGACTGGTTCACGAGACTGGCAGAGCTGAGACGTTTTTTTCAAATCCGAAAACCTCAGAAGCACGGAAATATTTGCAGGGAGACATATTGGAGTGAGTATGATTATCAGGATTTTTGCGGTTCTTTCAGTTTTTCTGATTTCTGTTCCGACATATGCTGCGGAAATGCGGCTAGCTGTGACTACTTCGTTTAACAATTCCGGTCTATCAGATTTGCTGCTTCCAGAAATCAAGCAAGACCTTGAGCTTGATGTGCGCCTGCTGGTGGTCGGTACCGGTCAAGCACTAAAGCTGGGAAGAGCAGGAGATGTGGACGCTATCCTAGTGCATTCAAAGAAGGCTGAAGAGGAATTTGTACGCGAAGGATTTGGAACACACAGACGCGAGATCATGTACAACGATTTTGTTGTGATTGGGCCGAATAATGATCCGGCTAAAGTCTCTGGTTCGAAGAATATGGCTGATGTCTTGCAGAAAATTTCCGAAGCTAAATCCTTATTCGTCAGTCGTGGCGATGACAGTGGTACGCATCGCAAGGAAATCGCACTTTGGAAGTCGATAGGGTTGGATCCGGAAAGTTTCGAATCGTCGTGGTATCGTTCTGTGGGTTCCGGGATGGGAGCATCACTCAATATTGCCAGTGGTATGCTCACATACATTATTTCAGACAGGGCAAGTTGGCTGAAGTTCAAGAACAAGGGTGATCTGAAGCTCCTGTTCGCCGGGGATCCCACCCTGTTTAATCAGTATGCATATTTGCCCGTAAATCCCGAAAAACATGATCATGTGAAATCAGACCTCGCCAAAAAACTTGAAGCATGGCTTGTGAGCGAAAAAGCGCAAAAGATGATTGCCAACTACAAGATTAACGGGGAAACTCTTTTTACTCCTAACGCAAAACCGGATGGGCCAAGTGGATAAACAACCAAATCGAAAGGAACGACGCGCGATGGAAGCGCGCGGTGAAATGACCGACCGCAAATTCATGGAAATCGCTGACAAGTTTATTGACGTTGCCAACTCCGAGAACACAGTCACCAACGCTACGGACTTGCATATGATCATGTTATACGCAGCTGCTCGTTATAATGCGCATGTGTGCAAGAATGTGCTTCAGGTTGATGAGCAGGAAAAATTTGTGACGGAAATGTTGAAGTCTTATCAGGAAATGCTGCGGAACCATTTGGCTGATCCATCCGTATAGTGATTTACAGACGCCCTTTCATGGCTTCAGCCAAACTTTTGTAAAACCCGATCATTTTGGTTTCTCCTGGAAAATCTCTGCATAATTTTGGTATCGTTTTGTTTGCAAAATGATCGGGGCTGATGTTTGGCCAGTTGCTCTTTTGTGACCGTAACAGTTCTGCTGCTTCGTCATTGCGACCAAGCTTGCTCAATATGGCGGCATGCCGCATTACGGTATATGGAATCTGGAAAATCTGTGCGGATCGTTTTTCGGCTTCCAATGCCAGCTCATATTCATCCCGGTTAAAATGTAGCCAACCAATCCAGGTCAAAGTAACCCATCTCACCGGATTGTCTGGGCTAAGCGAGGCATCAAAGTCAATGGCAGTCTGAAGTGCTTCATCCGGTGCTGGTTTGCAGGTATATGGAATAGCGCCTGCAAAGAACCTCGCTAATGCCCTGTTGGGATCAATTTCTAAGACCCTTTCCATAGCTCTTACGGCTTCCAGAACATTTCCTGAATGCCAGTAAGATTGTGCCACATTGAACATGGCGTTTGGATCTCTAGGTGAAAGTTCAAGTGCCTTCTGGCGACTTGCTGCTGCTTCCTGCGAAGCCGCCAGTGTATCTGATGGTCCATCAACGCTTCCCAGATATGACAACTTGTCGGCAAGGACTGAATAAGCCGGACCGTAACCTGGATCCTTGCTGATTGCCAGTCGAGCAAGCTCTGCCCGTTCAGTTTCCCAATTAAGCGCATTTGTCGCCGGACCTGAAACCCATGTGGCCATGAGTGTAAGCTGTTGCGCAGTAAGTGTTTCCGGATCACGTCCTTCGAGGGCTTCTTTTGAATCCCCAAAGATATGGGTGAATAATTCACGCACCACCTTATCAGTGACTGAGATGTCGTCAGCCACATCATAATTGCGGGCCCAAACTAACTGACTCGTATGATTATTTATCAGCTCTATCGTGAAACGATTGTTGTCGTTCAGGTCCTTTGCAACAGCTGTCACACGGTAATCGATGTCATCACGGCTTGCGTTTGTATTGCTATCAAGAACGACAGAGAAAGCCGGGTTGCGTGAAATGGCAACCCTTAAATCTCTTGCGAAGGACTCTGACAATATTTTGTCACCTTCCGGCACTTCTGACACTGCATTGATCAGTAATCCAATGCTGCTCTTTGCAACGTCTTGATCTCCTCTGAATTTATCAGAGCTCAGGATGTAAAGAGAGCCGAGGAGTAAAATTGTAAGAGCTGCTATCAGCAGGAACAGGGGAGGTCGTTTCTGTGTTCGTGATTTGTTTCTGGCGACCGGGAGATCGATTTCATCGTTGTCTGATACAAACTCATGCACAGAAAATCTGGGACGATAACTTCCTTTGGGTATTTCGATCCTGACGGGGTCTTCACTACCAAGAGTTTCATAATACAGATAAAGAGCTGTCCGAAGCCTGCCAAAATTCACACGTACACTTGGGTCTGTCTGCGGATCAAAAGAGTCAGATTTCCCCAAAGCGTCCATTCCTATTGTGAACGCTTTTATGTTGCTCCCCCGCCCAGCCAACTCTTCGTCTACAACATATTTTAAAATGCTTCGAAGCGCTGGCGCTGACTTTAAATTTTCCGAATCGAGAACACGATTGAGAGCTTCACGAACCCGCTCGTGGTCTGCTTCATCCATTAACAATCAATTTTCTCTACCTAACCAAGCTTTCCCTTAACGGAAATAAATTATTACCATAGGTGATTTGGTTTGAAAATCCGCAACGGTAAGTGGCCAGAAACAATGCATAATCTCTGTTTCAGAGTGTCTTGAAGTTAGCTGTCCATCTGCAAGCGGCTTCTTAGCGATACTTTGGGCATAGCGTTGTCTTCTGCCTCTTCATCATCAAACTCTTCTTCCATCTCGGCATATTCTGAGCTTGCGACGAAAGTCTCTTCGCCCTCCATTTCCTCTTTGATTTCCGCTACTTCTTCACTTGGCTGGGTTGTCTCAACAACTTCTTCTTCGTCAGTACTTTCCTCAAGCACCTCCTTTAGATAACCCCTTCCAGCCTGATAAGCAGAAGTGAATGTTTTCATGATCAGATCAGGATTAGCGAAATCTTCGTCATAATCATTGAGGCCATCAATGTTTGCAAAAACTGGGTTCGAACGCCAAAGTGTCGCCAGAGCCTTTCTTTTCAGGGCATCCGGCACGCCATCTTTCATAAAGAGGGAAAGGTCACTGTTTTCATCAATCGTGTCGAGGTCAATTGATTCAGCAAGCTCACGGTTAGCTGCCAATTGTTGCTCTCGCTCTTCATCGATCAAACCTTTTTCGTTTTCATCGAGTTCCGGAACCGGTGCAGTTTCGCCTTCTGCAGCCTTCAATTTTCGTTCGGACCACCTGGACAAGCGACCCTGTTTTTCCTTTTCAGTCATCGCTTTTCCTAGTGTTTTGTATGCGGGACAAAGATAGGAGACTTTCCAAATTTTTGTTCCTCAACATTCAAACGATCCCGCTTGCGTTTTTTGAATTCTTCTTCCACGTGGTGCTGTTCAACAAAGGCCTGAACAATTGCTGCAACAGTTTCAGGCATCGCGACTTTTTCAATGATATCATCGCCCGTATCCAGATAGTCCTGAGCATCATAGGAAGAAGCTGTTACCAGTTTCGGTTCAAAATCAAATTCACTCGTATGATCATCGTTTTCCTGCAAAACCACATACAGTTCCGGTTGGTCGAGCATTAGATTCAACCGCAATGCTTCTGTTTCTTTCCTGTGAAGGTTTAAGGGTAGCGTTGCGGCATGGTATTGGATGAAGCTATCTTCGCGGACCAATTCTTTCCAATGCACGTCTTCCTCAGCGTCCATAAAGACGGCAGTTGGCTTCCATGTCCATTTTGCCCATGGGTGGCTGGATGCTCGTTTCTCAACGACTATCCCCAACATCAGGGTTATTTCATGATTATCAACCAGTCGCATGTGTTCTCCTCACTTGGGGAGTTTAGCAGCGAAAATGGACCTTGCAAGTATCATAAAGACTATTTGGCAGCGTCAAATATTGCGTATATTGTGTCCATAAAACAGGAGTAAGTGGCTGTGTCTTCGTCAAAAAAGTGTCTGATTTGCAATTGTGAAAAAACGATGCCTCTCAATGAGAAGAAGTTGGCGGATGTTACAGACAAAATCAATATCAGCCTTTGTCGGGCGCAGATTTCAACCTTTGAAACAGCTTTAAATCAGGATGAGGAAATCATCGTTGCCTGTACCCAGGAAGCACCCTTGTTTCAAGAGGTTGCTGAAGAGCATGGCAAACAGGATTTCGTCTCATTTGTGAATATTCGCGAAAACGCCGGTTGGTCAAAGGATGCTGACAAAGCAACTCCAAAAATTCTAGCGTTGTTGGAAGATGCCCAATTTGCCTCACAACCGGCCCGTTTGAAGTCGATTGTTTCTGACGGCATGTGCCTTGTTTACGGGGCTGGCCAAAGTGCGATGGAAGCAGCGAAACTATTGTCAGATAAGCTTTCAGTTACGCTACTCTTGAGCGATATCGAAGAATTTATGCTTCCTCCAATAGCGGATGTTCCGATTTATCGTGGTGATATCACGCAGGCGGGTGGTTCTTTTGGAAATTTTGATCTCACAGTAGATAATTATGCGCCTCTGCGACCTGCGAGTAGAGAGGGATTGGAATTTTCCGTTGCCCGAAATGGTGCAACCACACAGTGTAGCCTGATCCTGGATATGTCAGGTGAAAGCCCACTTTTCTCTGGACATCAACACCGTGATGGATATGTACGAGTGGATCCTGGTGATCCGGCAGCGGTATTGAAAGCGGTGATCAAGCTCTCTGATATGGTCGGTGAATTCGAGAAACCGATATATGTGGATTACAATGCAGAGATTTGTGCTCATTCCAGGTCACAAAAGACCGGATGCAATAAATGTCTGGATGTTTGTCCTGCAGGAGCAATTACCGATGCAGGTGATATTGTAGAGTTTGACAGTGGCATCTGTGGAGGTTGTGGCTCGTGTCATTCAGTTTGTCCGACTGGAGCGGTCTCTTATCAATACCCCTCGCGAAACGACATTATTGAACGAGCGCAAAAGCTGGTGGGAAGTTATACTGAGGCTGGAGGAAAAGACCCGGTAATCCTTCTCCATGATGAGGTTTTCGGTTTTGAGATGATTTCCGCTTTGGCCAGGTTTGGTGATGGTCTTCCGGCAAACGTAATTCCTATGGCATCACACGCTGCAACTGTGTTTGGCCATGTGGAAATGAGTGGCATAATCGCTGCAGGGGCATCTCAAGTTATCATACTTGGAAATCCGGAGCATGCTGATGAGATGGCTGCGTTGGAGAACGAACTTGCTATTACGAATGAAATCCTTGAGGGGTTGGAAATAGGCGAGGGAGGGAGAGTCTTACTCTTATGTGAGGGAGATCCCGACATCGTTGCTGCTAAGCTTTGGGAATTACCCCACACATCCTCGCTAGTGACTACTGACTTTAATCCTGTTGGGCAGAAGCGAGAAATTGCCCGAATTGCATTCTCGAAACTGCACAGTGTTTCACCAAACAAACCGGATGTGATTGCGTTACCGCAGGGGGCTCCGTATGGAAGAGTCGATATAGATACAGACGCGTGTACTTTGTGTATGGCCTGTACGTCAGCTTGCCCAGCTAATGCGATAACAGATACGCCTGGGGAGCCGCGATTGCGGTTTACACAAAGCGCCTGTGTACAATGCGGTCTATGCGTGAATACGTGTCCGGAGCAGGCACTAGCACTCGTGCCGCAACTTGATTTTACACCATCGGCCCAACAACCTGAAACGTTATATGAAGAAGAGCCTTTCAACTGTATCTCCTGTGGAACACCCTTTGCTACGCAATCCACAATTGAGCGCATAACAAACCAATTGGCTGGAAAGCATTCGATGTTTGTGGACTCGGAAAGTGCGGACCTCATCAAGATGTGTGACAATTGTCGAATCCAGACGCAAGCAAATTCTACCAACGATCCATTCAAGGTTGGTGATCGTCCTAAGCCACGTACTACAGAAGATTACATTGCAGCGGAACGTGGCGAGCTTACCGTTGATGATTTTCTGATAGATGACGATTGATCGTGTCAATCATATGAAATTCAGAAGCAGAGTAACTTTGAAAGCCTAGCCAGGGTTTTGCTGGACGCAAAGCTCTTCTGCGCGTGCCTTGAAGGCACCGTACTTAGCTTCAGACAGGATACCATCTTCCTTCATCTTGTTCACATGTCCGATGCGTTCCGCAAGACAAGCTTCAAGCGCCGGGTTAGATTGAACTTCCGGTTCAGTCCGCTGGCTGGAGTATGTTGAAATTGAGAGTGTGTCCCGGTCTCCAGCAAGTTCCTGTTTTATGGCGTCACCATAGTTTGTGTAGATTGCAAATCCGAGGAGAACGGCAATTACTACAGCCAATAGTCTCGCCGCTATTGTATCAAGAAAGCTTGATGATGATACGGCACTGCTCATGTTGTTCTCCTGGTATCTATTCCATTTTTATTGGCAAATTGTTCAGCAAATTCTGAGGTTTCATGACAAACTTCTGCTGAGAATTCATTGCTACGCCCAAATATACAGGTTTTCCCTGCATAGTCTCCAGCACTTGTGTCTGATCTATAAATTCCAGGCGATAAAGGGCTAGTATGTTGAAAAGTTCTTCCTCAGAAACGTTTTCACCGTTGTACAACGCATTCAGTATTCGCGTTGAATCTAGATCACAACCAATATGCCAGGACCATTTTTCATCACGGATTGATTTCATTGCCTGGATACGTGTCTTGATACCACAGAAATGGGATATCCAGGCTTCGATGACCCTACCCAGAGCATCTTGTGCTGGTTGGGTGAAACGAAAATCGATCGCCATGTCGAACTGATCTGAGCGATCCCAGTACAGGGATTGATTGTCTTCACTCATCACATCAAGTGAGATTTCCCGCATCGGGGTTCCTGCTTCGGCGAGTAATTGTCCCAGTCCACCAAACCCGGAACTGCTTCTCATTTCGACTATTTCCTGATCGGCAAGCATTACCTGCTCATCACCGGTTGTAACGGCCTGCTCTCTAAAGAACAATTCACCCACCCGAAGCTGCATTGGATCGTCCACCTCTGCGAGCAGATTTCTCAAGATCAAATGTACCATCTGATCAATGAACATCGGGGGTATTGATATCTCTTCTGAAAACAAAGCCGCGTAAGAAGCTTCGATGGTTTTGTGTTTTAGGAGGTGGTTTCGAAAGTTCAGGACAATCCGATAATTGTCGGCGGTGTCTCTATCTTTGATTTTATCCAATTCATGATTACCAATTTCTGCAAAGGGATCATTCATCAGCTTTTCGAACAACTGATGTTCATTTTCACAGGAATCTTCCACTGGATGGATTTCAGGACGGGTAAGATAGGCACGAACATAGTCGGGTGTGACGTTGAGCCAACCAGCGCTGTTTTTTTCAACTAGGTGGAGACCCGCTGATTTCCAAAAGTCTCTACTCATTCAACGATCTCCCAAATGCGCGTATGCAATTTGTCACCAGGTGGATCAACCAGACTGAAGCTTTCGATGATTTCACCTTCATCATCTAAATGCCGGAGCACTGAAAATATGGAGTTGATTGGAATCTCAGAACACAGTTCGCAAACATCAGCGACCTCCATTTCTGCAGCCTGTCTCGCTTCGTCCACAGAAGGTGCCGCCAGCTGCGTAACAAATTGATCTTCTAAAATTTCAACCAATTCAATTCGCTCGGTTTCGGAAAGATTTGAAACACTGGTAAACGTAGAAAACCCAAAACTCTCTACCGACAGAAATGAAGTTCTGAAAGCAATCCTGTCTTTTGATGTCACCTGGTCTTCCGTTATTCCGGCAAACCGAAATCCGCCGGGTATCGCCCATTCCCCTGGCTGGGCAGCATTAGTAAAAACATGCTCATCAGTTGGGTCAAATCGGATCGTTTTTAGAAACTTCAAGCATCGCCCCCGTTTAACGTAGCCAGTGCATCAAGTGTGCCGAGAAGTTCCATCTCTCCGTCCCGGTTTACAAGGGCATTTCCGTTCTCATCCAGCGAGACGAATTCAACATCATCGTTGAGTCCTGGCACGATTTTCTGCTTTTCTATTAAGCGGCCGGTCCACTGATCATGGATCGGTTTAAATCCATCTTCCTGCCAATTGTGTATCCAGTTAACCAGATGTCTGGAAACAGCTTCCAGTAATTCTGTTCTGGTGATGTCACCACAACCCTCATCCCACATGGTTGTTTCATCAGCCATGAAACCTGGATCATCCTTCAGGATTTTGGGAGCGATGGCTACCGAAAGGGATACAATCATCCAGTCCGGTACACCGTCGGTATCGTTGTCGGATAGTTGCAGATCACAGTTTCCGACGCGTGCCTCATTCATGAGTATTGCATTTGGCCACTGGTAATGAATGGCAATTTCCGGTGGGCAGATTGCACCTGCAGCATCGCCAAACGCGGTCATGGCAGCAAACAACATTTCAGCGCAACGCTGCTTATCCACCTCGGGTTCCAGAACAAGGGCGAATTTCAGGTTTTTCTGGTCTTCTGACCAAACCAGATCGCCGGCTCCAAGTTTGCCTTTGTTTGCCATAGCTCTCGCCTGACGTGCCGGATCCTTGCCATTCGTGGCTTTGTGTCCATTTAGCAATGGAGGAAAGGAGGGAGCATGTTTCATGGGTCAGGAAAGATCAATCTCACCTTCGACCACATGATTAAGGTCGGTTCCTTCTGCTGTAAGAACCACCTTGACAGCGAGACTTGATTTCCCCGAGAGGTCCGCCTCGCGGGTAATTCTTTCAATCTCCTGTTGAGAGGTGACGCCAACCTGTTTGAGGAATTTACGCATGGACATGTTGAAGTTTTCGCTCATTTATTTCTCCGCTAATTCAATGTCTTGTCGTCCAACTGGACTGTAATTTCAATTATCTGATTTTCTCGCCAGACTTGCAATTCGAGTTTGTTATTCGGGCGAGCTAGTGTGAATGCAGCCTGGTAAGCTCCGGCTCGTTTCAACCTTCGATTGTTGGCTGAAAGGAGTATATCGCCTGTTCTGATACCGGCTTTCCACTCTGAACTGTCTTCTTCTATACGGACCACTTCTGACCCAAGAATATTGTTTGTTTTGGCTGGAACTGAGGGGCGCAGCAATATACCTGGTCTGGGATGTCTGACTTTCCCGTCCTTATTAAAGTCATCAAGCACCACCTGTAACAAGTGTGAGGATACAGCAAAGTTCACGCCAATGTTTGCATCTGATTGACGGGTGAAAATCGCTGAGAGCAGTCCAAACAACTCACCCTTTTCGTTCACAAGTGCACCACCTGACATGCCCGGATTTACAGCTGCGTCCGTTTGAACAAAATCCTCTATTTGGTTGAACCCCACACCTGATACGGATGTGGCGGAAATCACGCCACAAGTAACAGAGATATCAAGCCCGAAACTGTTACCGATAGCGCATGCTTTCTCACCGAGATGTTCAGTGGAAAATGGCTGGCTATCCTCTGCAAATTTAATCGGCGTAAGAGGTTCTGAAATTTTCAGGAAAGCAATATCTGTGAATTGATCCCGCATCACGATCTCAGCGTCCAATATGATCCCGTTTACTGTTCTGACACTTGCTTTCTTTGCAGGACCCAGAACATGATCAGCCGTAACCACCAGAGTACCGTCACCCACAACAACACCCGAACCTTCCGGTTCCTCATTCCT
This sequence comes from uncultured Hyphomicrobiales bacterium, assembly GCA_963922405.1. GTDB lineage: Bacteria > Pseudomonadota > Alphaproteobacteria > Rhizobiales > Rhizobiaceae > JAALLB01. Next base: position 10,320 of record CAWUJF010000066.1, read on the forward strand.
CGTAAAATTAGGAGG
>CAWUJF010000067.1:0-10148 GCA_963922405.1 uncultured Hyphomicrobiales bacterium
CTAATCCCCACTGCTGAAGTTCCTTTGACGAACCTGGTTCGCGAGCAAATTCTGGATAACGATGAGCTGCCGTTGCGGTTCACTGCGCTGACGCCATGCTTCCGCTCCGAAGCCGGATCAGCAGGGCGTGACACACGTGGCATGCTGAGGCAGCACCAGTTTTCAAAGGTCGAATTGGTTTCCATCACGAAACCGGAAGCGAGCCTTGAAGAGCTGGAGCGAATGCTCGATTGCGCAGAAACTGTACTCAAGAAGTTGGATCTACATTTCCGGACAATGACACTCTGTTCTGGCGACATGGGCTTTTCGGCACGCAAAACCTACGATATCGAGGTTTGGCTCCCAGGACAGGATGCATACAGGGAAATTTCAAGCTGCTCAGTTTGCGGTGACTTTCAGGCACGCAGAATGGATGCACGATATCGTCACGAAGACGGCAAGAGCATTTCACATGTCCATACCCTGAATGGATCAGGTGTTGCCACGGGCAGGGCACTTATCGCTGTGATTGAAAACTATCAGAATGAAGACGGGTCAATCACTGTTCCTGACTGCTTACAGCCATACATGGGTGGTATTACAAGAATTGAAAAGGCGAATTAAGACGTGCGGATATTAATCACCAATGATGATGGCATCAACGCGAGAGGCCTGCAATCAGCTGAAAAGATTGCCAAGGAATTAACCGAAGATGTATGGATTGTTGCTCCGGAACACGATTCTTCCGGTCAATCCCACTCACTCACATTAAGTCATCCATTGCGCTTGAGAAAAGTGAGTGACAGGCATTTCGCTGTAAATGGAACACCAACAGACTGTGTAATAATGGGTGTTCGGGAATTGATGGATTCTCCGCCGGATTTAGTAATCTCAGGAGTAAATTCAGGCCAGAACATAGCCGATGACGTAACTTATTCCGGAACTGTTGCCGGTGCGATCGAAGGGTCTTTCATGGGGATTAAATCCATTGCCCTTTCGCAAGCCTACAACTTCGAAGAGGGAGTCCGGCACGTCAAATGGGAAACATGCGAAAGGCTATCCCCATCAATCATCGAAAAGCTCTTCGCAATGGATTTTCCGGTAAAAACTATCATGAACGTGAATTTCCCGAATTGCGATGTGGATGAGGTAGAAGATGTTCAGATCACCCATCAAGGTTCATTCATGCATGGACTGTTTATGGAGAAACGTCATGATGGCCGAGGTTTTCCGTATTACTGGCTCAAGTTTGGTCGCGAGGCCACTGAACAAAGAGAAGGTTCAGATATTGTCGCATTGAGGGATAATAGGGTATCAATCACCCCATTAAAGCTTGATTTAACCGATCATGATTTTATGCACCAACTGGAACAGAAATTTTGAACTGAACGGTAAAAGACAAGAGCGGGGGAACCATGGGCGATGAAAACAGAGAAGCGTTGGCAGCGTTCCTGCTTCGGCTTCGTTCAAAAGGAATAACTGATCACCGTCTCCTTTCAGCTTTCGAAGAGGTACCTCGCCGTAACTTTGTGCCGGTCATTCATATCACTGAAGCCTATGCAAAAGGGCAAATGCCCATCGAGTGCGGTCAATCAATGACTGCAGTTAGCCGCGTGGCACAGGTTTTGTCTGCTCTTGAAGTCCAGGAAGAACATCGGGTTCTGGAACTTGGAACTGGAACTGGTTATCAGGCTGCTCTTTTAGGAAAGCTCGCAAATAAGGTTCTCAGCGTTGAGCGTTTCAGAACGCTCCAGGACAAGGCTTCAAATCGGCTGAAGCAGCTCGGAATGGAGAATGTCATCGTCAAACTGATGGATGGCAGCGAGGCACAGATAGACATGGGTTTGAGTGATCGTATTGTTGCAAACTTTGCGTTCCCGGAAATTCCACGCAAGTTTATAGATAACCTGGCATCCAATGGTGTGATGCTTGCTGCAGTCGGTGACGAAGGCGAACAGCAAGTCATGAAAAAGTTTACGAAAATTGGTTCACGGTTTCAGGTTGAGGATCTTTTTCCGGTCCGGATGCAAATGATGATACCCGGGATTGCCAAAGCCATTTAGAAACTTTTCAATACTGATTCTAAACGCAATTTCCCGATTACCTTACGTAAAAACATATAATTCTGAGGCATATTTTAACCGATCAGTAACATTAACAGTGTTTAATAATGATCAGTTATTAGTTCGTACCCAGAGTATCATCATGCGTTCAGTTGTATTGAGTAATCGCATCTCGTCACTGCTAAAAGCCGCTTCTTTGAGTGTTCTTGCTGGCGTAATTGCAGGTTGTAGTTCAGGATTCCAGCGCTTCGACACTTCGATTTACGAAAGCGCAATACCGCAGCAAACAAGCCAGGCAGCAAACCCGTATCCAGGCGACATCGATACCACAACTACCGCAAGTCTTTCCAATGATGGAGTGCAGCGCGTTACACCTATGCGCCCGGTCGCGCCAAGACCAGTGCCTCAGGCTTCTTACCATCAGGCTGAGCCTACATATGTTCAGCCACAGGTTTATAAGCCTTATCAACCAGCAATAGATCAGCAGCAAACTGCAAGCACGGTTCGTGATGAAAGAGGTCTGACTGAATATCAACGTTCAGTTGTTCCAAATTGGACGCCTAAGAAATCCATTCAATCTCAGGACATTCCAAAACCAACCAGCTATGCAAACACAGGTCGCGAAGCAAGCTACACGCAGCCGGCACCTGTTAGACTGCAAGATGCTAACACGGTACTTCGCCAATCTACTGACCAAATTAACACATCAGCAGTTGACACAGCTTCCAGATTGAAGCCAGCTTCAGTTGGTGCGACGAATACAGATCGTAAGGGTGGCTGGACCAGAACCGGTGGAACCGTTGTGCGTGTTCATCAGGGTGAAACTCTGTACAACCTTTCAAAAAGATATGGCGTGCCAGCTACAGAAATCCTGTCAGCCAACGGATTGAATAGTGCAAATGATCTTCGTGCCGGCCAGGAAGTCGTTATTCCAAACTATGTCTTTGCTGAAAATTCTCCTGTTTCTGCACCAGACAATAATCCAGCAACGCGGGCTGCTCGAGCAAGCACCGGATTAATCGGTGAGGCTGATTTCAAAAAGGTTGCTGTTCCAACCAAACGCCCATACGAAGTAGCTGCCGTTTCACCGAGCGGGCAAGTGTATGAGACAGAGATCAAGCGTTATAAACCAAAGGATTATGTTGTTCCTCCAAAGGAAAACAACACTCCGGACCATAGCGTCGTAACCGGTTCAGTTGAAAAACCGAATATCGATCCGATGGTTACTGGTTCTGTCGAAAAACCAACTGTAAAGAGCTCACAAAATATTGCCAGTGTAGATACTCAAGCCAAGGCGCCTGCCAAAAGCGGTATCGAAAACTTCCGTTGGCCGGTAAAGGGTAGGGTGATTTCCTCATTTGGCGATCGCAGCACAAACGGAAAGAATGAAGGTATTGATATTTCTGTGCCAGAAGGTACCGCTGTACGCTCAGCAGAAAACGGTGTTGTGATTTATGCAGGTGATGAAATTTCCACTTACGGCAATCTCATTCTTGTCCGCCATGAGAATGATTGGGTATCTGCATATGCACACAATAAAGATTTCAAAGTCAAAAAAGGTGACAGGGTTTCTAGAGGGCAGATCATTGCAAGATCAGGCAAGACAGGGGATGCTGACAGACCAAAACTGCACTTTGAACTGCGTAAGAATTCAAATCCAGTTGACCCGAAACGCCATTTGTCAGGTGCTTGATCGGGAAATTACAAATCCCTGAATTTTGACATTGGAAATCTCGCAACGAATGCCGGCAATGCAATTGTCGGCATTGTTTTTTGAACTGTCAGTTCAGCCTCAATCCCTGTTGGCCGGCTATGTCCTGTATGAACTGCCACGCCACACGTCCAGAACGGCTGCCACGCGTTGTAGCCCATTCTAATGCAAGTGCACGCAGTTCATCATCAGGCATCTGAATACCGAAGTGTGCCACGTACCCGTTCACCATCTCCAGATACTCATCCTGGGTACATTTATGAAATCCGAGCCATAAGCCAAACCTGTCGGATAAGGAAACCTTTTCTTCAACCGCTTCTGACGGGTTGATGGCTGTAGAGCGTTCATTCTCCATCATATCCCTTGGCAAGAGGTGCCTGCGATTTGATGTGGCATAGAATATGACATTATCAGGCCTTCCTTCTATGCCCCCATCCAATGCTGCCTTAAGCGATTTGTAGGAAGTATCATCAGTGTCAAAGGACAAGTCATCGCAAAACAGAATGACGCGACACTGAGCATTTTTAACCGCATTCATGAGTGTTGGAAGGCTATCGATGTCTTCACGATGGATCTCGATCAGCTTCAGTTTGCTTTCCGGAACATCATTCAACAGCTTCGCATGAGCAGCTTTGACGAGCGAAGACTTACCCATGCCCCTGGCGCCCCACAAAAGTGCGTTGTTAGCCGGATATCCTCGAGCAAACCGCTCAGTGTTTTCCATTAGGATATCTCGAACACGGTCAATTCCCTTAAGCAGAAAGGACTCCACGCGATTTACCGTCTCAACCGGTTGGATCCAGCGTTGATCCGCCTGCCATATGAAAGCATCAGCTGCTTCAAAGTCATTTGCTGGAGCCGGCTTACCAAACTGGTTTTCCAATACGGCAGTGATCTGCTTTAATTGCTCAGCCAACAATTTGACGGTTTCTTCGTTGTCACTCATTTCTCAAAATACCTTACACATAAACTTCTCTTCCATTATCACCACAGTAACGAACGTAAAAGCCCTGAAAGAAAAAGGGCTTAACGATGTGAATGCCAAATCAACAGGATTGCATTTCCTGCGCCGAAAGGTATATTCCGCTCAAATTGGGAAAAATTGACAGATTCTTGAAAATTCAAGCTTGCGGACATACATAATTCCAAACCACGAGGTCAGCTATTTCCTGTACTCTAAACAATCCATTCGAGGAGTGAGTTTTTCATGTTTGTGACTCCGGCTTATGCACAGTCCGCAGGTGGCGGCGGTGACGTGTTCTTTAATATCCTACCACTCGTGCTGATCTTTGTGATCATGTATTTTCTCATCATTAGACCGCAACGTCAGCAAGCAAAGAAGCGCGAAGAAGCTCTTGCTGCAATTCGCCGAAATGATACAATTGTTACCGGTGGTGGTGTTGTTGGCAAGGTCACAAAAGTTGTAGATGACAACGAAGTGGAAGTGGAAATTTCCAAGGACGTGAAAGTCCGTGTCGCCAGAGCTTATATTGCCGAAGTCAGAGTAAAAGGCGAAGCTGCAGCATCCAAGTAAACACGAGCCGAAGGCCGCGATAATGCTATATTTTTCCAACTGGAAGATCTCCGGAATTTTGATGGTAGTTTTGGCAGGGCTGATTTTCGCTGCGCCGAATTTCTTTTCCAAAAGCCAAATTGAATCCTTTCCAGATTGGTTACCTAAGACCCAGATGACCCTGGGTCTTGATCTGAAGGGTGGCGCACATCTGCTCATGCAGGTGGATGAGGCTAAGCTGCTCGAAGAGCGCATGGAAAGTCTGAGGGACGATATTCGCAGCAAAATGCGAAGTGCAAAAGTCCGCGGCAGACAAGCACCAGTGGATGATCGTAGTATTCAAGTACGCCTGAACGATCCGGCACAAAAACCATTGCTTCAAGAAGCAATGGAAGAGATTTTACAACCCACCCAAGGCAACATCCTTGACGGATTTGGCATCATCGAAGTTGAAGAGTCGGAAAACGGCAACAATATTCTGGTCTATACACTGACAGAGCAGGGGATTCAGGGCCGTGTCACCAATGCTGTTACACAATCTATTAGCGTTTTCGGTGAGCGTCTGAATGAATTCGGCACTACAGAACCAATCATTCAGCGTGAGGGTGCCAACCGTGTACTCGTTCAATTCCCGGGTCTTGAGGCTGATGAGATTCCGCGATTGAAAGATCTTCTGAATACAGAAGCGAAATTGAGCTTCCATTTGTTGAGCAATCAAGCATCTCCCGATGAACTACTGAACAGTGGACGCACACCGCCTCCAGGCACAAGGATCCTGTTTGAAGACACAGACCCGCCAATTCCTTATCTAATTAGGAGCAGGGCAATTGTAGCAGGTGATGAACTGGTCGATGCACAATCAGGCTTTGATCCGCGTACCGGCGAACCGTTGGTATTCTTTCGCTTCAATTCCACAGGTTCGCAGAAATTCGCCCGCGTGACATCAGAAAACGTCGGTCAGCCATTCGCGATTGTCCTCGACGACACGGTTCTTTCGGCACCTGTAATCAATGAGCCAATCATTGGGGGTTCCGGTCAGATTTCCGGCAACTTCACTCCACAAAGCTCTAATGATCTGGCTGTTCTTCTAAGCGCAGGTGCGTTGCCCGCAAGTTTTGAATTTGTTGAAGAAAGGACCGTTGGCCCTGGTCTGGGAGCAGACTCGATCGAGGCGGGCAAGAATGCAGCCATTATCGGTGCGATCCTCGTACTGATCTTCATGATCGTGGCTTATGGCCTTCTCGGTGTAATCGCCAATCTCGCTTTGATAGCAAACATCGGGATGCTTGTGGCACTGCTATCCGTACTTGGAGCAACGCTTACGCTACCTGGTATTGCCGGTATCGTGTTGACGATGGGTATGGCGGTTGATGCCAACGTTCTGATCTATGAGCGCATACGGGAAGAACGAAGGAACGGGCGAAACCTGATCCAGTCATTTGACGCAGGCTTCAAATACGCTCTGACAACAATTTTGGATGCGAACGTAACCACACTGATCGCCGCCGTGATCCTGTTTTATCTGGGTTCTGGTCCTGTTCGTGGCTTCGCGGTTACCCTGGCGATTGGTATCGTCACAACCGTATTCACAGCTTATACATTCACCCGCCTGATGGTTGCCCTTTGGGTGCGCTACAAACGGCCCACGGAACTGCCAAAAAGGTTGTTCGGGCTAATCCCTGAGACCACAGACTTGAAGTTCATGAAGTTCAGGAACATAAGCTTCCCGTTCTCGATTACTGGTATTGTTGCATCAATACTGCTGTTCTTTATCGTGAGCCTGAACTTCGGTATCGATTTCAAAGGTGGAACCCTGTTTGAAGTTCGTCCTGCACAACAAGCACAGATTGAGGTGCCGATCACAGATCTCAGGGAACGGTTCTCAGAAACCAATCTCGGTGAAGTCCAGGTCCAGGAATTTGGCGGTGAAGCAGATATCCTGATCCGGGTGGAAAGTCGTGACGCAGGCGACGGTGCAGAGCAAAGTACAGAAGCACTGGTTCGAACCGTTCTTGATGATGATTATGATATCCGACGGGTTGAAGTTGTCGGTCCAACAGTTTCCAACGAACTGAGGATCGCCGGTACGATTTCAGTTATTGCCGCGCTGTTGGCAATCATGGTTTATATCTGGATTCGCTTCGAGTGGCAGTTCGCTGTTGGTGCTGTTATCGCCACACTGCACGATGTCTTGTTCACCATAGGTGCTTTTGCATTACTCCAATTTGAGTTTACCCTTGCGACCATTGCGGCCCTCCTGACTATCGTCGGTTACTCGCTCAACGATACGGTGGTGGTCTATGACCGGATTCGGGAGAATCTGCGAAAATACAAGAAAAAGCCAATCCCTGATTTGATCGATCTTTCAATCAATCAGATGCTTTCGCGTACAATTCTCACCTCGGTGACCACATTGCTTGCATTGTTCTCGCTTTACTTCCTTGGTGGCAAGGCGCTGGAATCATTCACATTCGCCATGATCTTTGGTGTCTTCATCGGCACCTACTCCTCAATCTTTGTAGCTGCTCCGATGCTGATCCTCTTCAAACTGCGCCCAGGCCAGGTGTTCGGCCAGGACAAGAAGGAAGTGGATGCAGAAAAGCAAGCCACAGCAAATACACTGCCAGTGGATTTGATGGAGTAGGGCATTGGCCGTTGAAAATGCCAAAGGCATTGAAATCAAGGAAGCGCATTTCCCCGGAAGAGCGCCAATAGATGCATATGGGAATGGCGGATTCAGATTTGCCGAAATGTCTCATCGCGGCAGTTTAATGTGCCTTCCATCCGGCATTTACGGATGGGATGTATCCTCACCCGAAGACCTTGTGGCCAAGAACTTTGAGAAACTATTTGAAGAAGCCAATCAGATAGAGATTTTGTTGGTGGGTAGCGGAACTGATCTACTCCCGATCCACCCGATTTTACGTGACAAGCTTCGCGAAGCGAACATTTCTGCAGACCCGATGGCGACAGGTGCCGCTGTTCGCACCTACAATGTGCTGGTGGCGGAAAACAGAGCTGTTGCAGCGGCGTTTCTCGCTGTTGAGTAATCCTGTTCTCCATGTCGGAAATCCCACCACATCTCAATGAGCTTAGAGAGTTGGATTTCCAAAGATACGTTGCATGCCTATATTTACCAGAAGCGTATCGCAGTGCAGCCATCACACTTTATACTTTTAATGCTGAAATCAACAAAATACCGCAGGTTGTTTCAGAACCCATGCCCGGTGAGATCAGAATCCAGTGGTGGCGGGATTTAATCAAATCCGGAAATAATGTGGGAAGTGGGCCATTGGCAAATGATCTGGTTAAAATTATCAACCAATACCAACTTCCTGCCCAATCCTTTGATGCTTTCCTCGAAGCCAAAATTTTTGACCTGTACCAGGACCCAATGCCGGATTTGAATACATTGGAAGGCTACCTTGGGGAGACTGAATCATACTTGTTTCAACTCGTCGCAATGATTTCCGGCCTTGAACAGAGCAGGGGCCTTGCTGATGCTTGCGGCCATTCTGGTGTTGCGTTTGGCATAGCCAATATCCTCTCCAAACTTGGAGCAATACAGTCACGTGGACAAATTCATATACCACTCTCCATCATTCAGAAGCACGGTCTTGATTCCGATAAATGGTTTGCAGAAAACGGAGCTGATGAAAAAACCAACGTTTTGAAAGAGGTAATTGAACTTGCTGTCCAGCATCAAAGAGATGCAATCACTGCAATCAATAAACTGCCCAAGGAGCATCAATCAGTATTCCTGCCTTTGGCATTTACCAAACCAAAACTGAAAACCGTTCAAAACGAAGGCGTAGCAGTTCTCTCACGAACAAGACCAATATCACCCTTAAAAACTCATCTTACATGCCTGAAGGCTGCATTATTCGGAATTTCATGATGACCGCAGAAGAAATTATAGAAGCCCTCAATCTGGAACCTCATCCGGAAGGTGGATATTACCGCGAAACGTTCAGAGACCCTGCAATTATTGATGAAAGAAGCGTCTGTACAGCGATTTATTTCCTGCTCGAAAAAGGCAAAGTCTCACACTGGCATAAGGTGGATGCGACCGAAATCTGGCTATACCACGCTGGAGCAACGTTAGAACTCATGACCGCTGATGATGAGACTTCCAACACTATAAAATCCACATATTTGGGTATTGACCTTAAGGGCGGTGAAAGACCGCAAGCAATTGTCAGAGCAAATCAATGGCAATCTGCTAAAACTATGGGTGACTGGACTTTGGTAAGTTGCACAGTTGCACCAGGCTTTCTATTTGAGAAATTCGAGCTGGCAGAGGAGGGGTGGTACCCCGGAAAAGATAACTGAATGTCCTTACGAGAAGAATGAAAGCAGAAAACCTTGAGCGATATTAGTGGCCCAATTTTTGAAGAACTACCGTTAGAAATTGAAGTATCATTACAGGAATGGGAAACCATCAAACGTGGTTCCATCCCACAGTCCATGGAACAAAAATGGACCATATTTGTTAGGGACGAATATTTGAATTTTCACAGGATGGGATACACACTCTACAAAACACGACCGGAACTAATAAATGACAAAATGAAGTTCCACATACTTCATTGTAGACGTGGTATCGAGCACATTTATTCTCCTGATCCCAATTTTGATGAAAGCAGCCTAGTTACCGAACTAATAGAAATCCGATTGGCAAGTTCTTTTGATGAGCCCTGGTTCGGATGGGATCCAAGATATCCTCAGACAAAAAACGTTTTGGAGCCGGATTTCTCAAAATTCGAAAGCAAATGAATTGCACACATCCTAAGATAGGATCGGTTAAGCGAAAAAGGCATGACAGATTACCCCACAAAAAACGCATTAGTATTAATTTGGAAAGTTTTTTTTTTTTTTTTAA
>CAWUJF010000068.1:0-10118 GCA_963922405.1 uncultured Hyphomicrobiales bacterium
ACCCAACCAATGCTCATAAAGCTGGCTTGGCAGTTCCACAAAGTCGCGCGCAACAGACGTGCCTGAAACCCTGGGATAGGTAACATTTGACAGCATACCGTGCAGTTCGTGGCCAAACTCATGGAAAAGCGTTCTTGCATCATCAAAAGTTAGCAAGGTCGCTTCTCCTGCCGGGGCCTTGGCGAAGTTCATCACGTTGACGATGATCGGCCTGATGTCCCCTTTCAGTTTTTCCTGAGAGCGGAATCCGCTCATCCACGCGCCAGAGCGTTTGGAGGAACGGGCGAAATAATCGCCCAGGAACAGAGCCACGTGATTGTCTTCAGCGTCCTTCACCTCGAAAACGCGCACGTCTTCATGATATGTCGGCACATCTGAGAGTTCTTTGAACTTCAGCCCGAACAATCGACCTGCAGTCTCAAACGCTGCATTGATCATCTGATCCAGCTGCAAATATGGTTTGATCTCCGCTTCATCCAGATCATGTTCAGCGTTGCGGACCTTTTCAGCGTAATAGCGCCAGTCCCATGGCTCTATCTTGAAGTTTGCACCTTCAGAGTTGGCCAATTCCTGGAGTTTTTGCGCTTCTTCCGCAGCCCGGGCCTTTGCGGGTTGCCAGACTTGCATCAAGAGGTCTCGGACAGCGTCCGGTGTTTTCGCCATCTGATCATCCAGCTTGTAGTCGGCGAAAGTGTCAAAGCCTAACAGGTTGGCACGTTCCTCACGCAGTTTGAGAGTTTCAGCCACAATCTCCCTGTTGTCTGTTTCCCCGCCCAGTTCTCCGCGTGATATCCATGCTTTGAAAGCCTGTTCACGAAGGCTACGGACAGAGGAGAATTGCAGGAATGGTTCGATCAGGGAGCGTGACAACGTAATCACATGCTTGCCCGCATGGCCGCGTTCCTCTGCAGCAGCTGCAGCGGCGGCAATCAGGAAGTCCGGCAATCCTTCCAGATCAGCTTCGGTTTCCAGAACCAGTTCATAGGCGTTTTCATCAGCAAGCACATTTTGCGAGAATGAAGTGCCAAGCGTGGCAAGACGCTGCAGCACTTCTGCCATGCGTTCCCGTTCCTTGCCTTCCAGCTGCGCGCCGGAGCGAACAAAGTCAGAATGATAGCGTTCAAGGACACGTTTTGCTTCCAGGTTCAGGTCCAGTTCTTCACGACCCAGATAAAGAACATCGATCCGGCGGAACAGTTTCTCGTTCATCTTGATCTTGGAACTGTGTGCCGCCAGTTTTGGTGCCATCTCCCGCTCGATTTTCTGGAATTCGGGATTTGTATGTGATCCGGACAAATTGAAGAAAGTGGAAGCAACTTTCGACAGATTTTCCCCAGCACTTTCCAAAGCAGCGATTGTATTGACGAAAGTGGGTTCTGCGGGATTATCCGCAATCCGATCGATTTCAGTCAGATTTTCTTCCAATGCAATCTCAAAGGCCTCCTGATAGTGGCCGTTTTCAATTTTATCAAAAGGTGGAACCTCAAAGGGGGTTTCCCAGTTTTGAAGAAGTGGATTTTGTGTGCTCATGGGTTTCCTGATCTATTTATCAATATCAATCGGGTCTTGGCCACTTAAGGTTAACTGGCTCGGTTTAGAATTTATTCTAGGTTTTAACTTAACGAAATGGTTACGCAAAAACCTTATCATTTTAGCGGTTTAAGTTGGAACAGATGATGACACTTGTTCAGTTTTTTGAGAGCATTTGGAGTTATTTCAGTGGAATTACAATCAGTAAGACCCTGAAAATCTCGCTTGCCATGTTCATGGTATATATTGCTTTCGACATCTACCGAAAAGGCCTGGAAAAGTCTTTGACGATGAATGTGATCAAGAATTCAGCGGCCAGCATGGGTATGCTGATGATAAATATCATCTTTATTCCAGTCGTTTATTTTGCCGTAGGGTATTTTCAGGCAGCTTATGACCTGCTTGGAATTCCATATCTGCCACAATCCACATGGGATACGGTTCCGATCTGGCTTGCCGTGATTATCAGCATTTTCGCCTATGATTTCGCGGATTACTGGAACCATCGCATCATGCATCACAAGCTGCTGTGGCCGATACATGCAATTCATCACTCCGACACGGATGTAAATCTTCTTACCACCTATCGCGTGCACTTCCTGGAAGTGTTCGTGATGAAGCTCAGTTACGTAATTTTGCTGTCCTGGCTTGGTTCAACGCCCGAAATTGCAGTACTAGGGGTTACAGTACTGTCGTTACACAATGCCTATGTTCACGCCAATGTGGACTGGGATCATGGGCCCTTCAAGTTTCTTATTGCGTCTCCACGGTTTCATCGCTGGCATCATTCTACGGATCCGGTCGCCTATGGTAAGAACCTGGCGAATGTCATACCGCTCTATGACTACATATTCGGCACCTACTACAATCCGCATCCGTGTCGTACGCCTGTGGGGGCGGAAGGAGTGCCTGATACGGATGTGGTCAAGCTGACCCTGTTCCCGTTCGTCTCCTGGGCCAAAATGCTCAAAGGCTGGTTTGCCAAGAGACGGGTATCGCCGGAAAACGCTCCAGTTGAAGCGGAAGCAAATCAAGAGCAGGTTTTAACGACGCAGGGCCGGTAAGCCGACGCCTGTGCTTTCAAATCCCCCATCCACTGCCAGTACCTGACCGGTGATGTAACTGGCTTGTTCTGAAGACAGGAAGAAGATTGCATTAGCGATTTCATCTTCTGAGCCATATCGGTTCAGTGGAATAGCATCGTGGTAAGCGTCGATGATGTCCTGGGTGTGAACTGCCATCGCCAACTTGGTGCGGACAGGACCGGGACATACGCAGTTGGAGCGGATGCCAAACTCCCCAAGCTCCGCTGCCTGTTGCAAGGTGAGCTGAATGACCGCGGCCTTGGACGTACCGTAGGCGGTTCGCAAAGTGGAAGCGCGAAGGCCTGATATGGAGGCGATGTTAACAATCGCCCCACCCTTCACTTTGAGCAGGCCGATTGCCTCCTGGCTCACCAGAAACGTGCCATCAAGATTGGTTTCCATGACCGTACGCCAACGGTCAAAATCTGTTTCCTCCATGGGGCCGAAATCTGCCACACCGGCATTGTTGACCACCACATCGAGCGCACCGAATTCCTCATCAATCCGATTGATGAAATCCCGCACCTCATCTTCCTGTGAAATATCTGCAGTGATCGCAAAGGCGTTGACCATGGATTTGGAAACTTTCCGCAATTCCTCATCGTCGCGGTCTATCATCACCACCTTCCAGCCTTCTTCAAGAAAACGGTTTGTGGTGGCCAGCCCTATCCCGCGGGCAGCCCCTGTCACCAATGCCAATTTGCTCATTTCAACCCCTCCCAGATTACGTACCAACCCTCAGGTTCTTCGTCGCCGTCAAAATATATCCCCATTACCATGCCGAGCGTTCTTAATACACCTTGTTCAGCCAAACTGCTTACGGTCTCTTTAAATCCTGACTCGACCCATACGTCTTTCTGGATTGTGCAGGCGAAGAAACCACCGGGCTTCAGAACTCGAAACAGCTCAGACAGGCACTGCGCACCCACATGAGCGTGCGTGAATGTGCCGGTACAGATCATGGCATCATAGGTGTTGCTTACAAGGGAAAATTCAGCGTTCAAGTCAGCTTCGATGCAATTTTTGTAGACCGGAACCTCACCGTTCATGCGATTTGCGGCTACGGCCAACATGGCGGGTGAATAGTCGAGCGCATCGATGTTTCCAAATCCGTGTTCGGCCAGATATCTGCCGGCAAGGCCAGTTCCACTGCCCACATCCAGAATGCGGGCAGTTTTATCGGTTAGTTTTTCAGCCAACAGGCTTGCGGTCTTGCGCGGTGTGGCATAGCCGAGACCATCCAGCATTGTCTCATCATATGTGGTGGCCCAATCCGTATAGAGCTTCTTTGTATCTTCCTCATTGTCCAAGGCATAAGCTCGCGCCAACAGCTCATCTGCTGACAATTGCGTGAGTTTTCCGTCTGACATGGCATTCTCCCTATCCCGCATATTGCCAAAAGGTTGGCGAAGCGCAATATGGTCGAAACTAACAACCACAAAACCGGGACTAAAAATGTCTGATACCATTGATTATTTTTTCACGCCATTGTCACCCTTTACCTATCTGGGTCATGCCACTCTCATGGAGATTGCTGAGCGCAACGGCAAGCAGGTTAATTTCAAACCCTTCGATATTATGGGCGTGTGGAGCGAGTCCGGTGCGGTTCCTCCCGGGCAACGTCCACCGGTCCGTCAGCGTTACCGTCTGATTGAACTTCAGCGTTGTTCAGAAGCAAGAGGCCTGAACATCAACATTACGCCTGCGCACTTTCCGACCAATCCGCTTGCAGCAGATTTGTGCATTTGTGCTTCTGTTATCTCAGGTGGCGATGTGGCCGCGCTTTCCTTGGCGCTGGGCAAAGCGGTTTGGGAAGATGAGCTGCAGATCGCCGATGAAGCAGTCCTGAAAGACATTCTTGCATCCACGGGCCATGATGCCGATGCGATCTTTGAACTTTCGCAAAGTGATGAGGCAGCCGCAATGCGCGCAGCCAACACTAAAGAAGCCATTGAAAAAGACGCTGTTGGCGCGCCTGCATACTACTACAATGGCGAGGTTTTCTGGGGTCAGGACCGTCTTGAATTGATGGATGCTATGATCAAGAGCGGACGCGACGCTTACACCGCCTGATACTGGACAAGATTGCATCAATTGGCTAGAAGAGGAAATTATTCCTCTTCTGGAGATGCTTGATGGATATGTTGACCCATAGCCAAATCTGGGCAGCAATCGATGAATTAGCCAAACGCAGTGAACTTTCCGCTTCCGGCCTGGCCCGGAATGCCGGTCTGGATTCTACGAGTTTCAATCCGTCCAAACGGTTTACAGCCGAGGGTCGCGAAAGATGGCCCTCCACTGAATCCATCGCCAAGATTCTAAGAGCGACGGGTACTTCAGTCAGCGACTTTCTTGATATGCTTGATCCGAATGCAAAGGCTCGACTATCGAATTTGAGCAAGGCTATGCCTGTGGGCGATTATAAACAAACCGCTTCCAGCAACTCAGTACCGCTGATCGGATTTGCGCAAGCTGGTGTGGGTGGTTTCTTTGATGATGGTGGTTTTCCCGTTGGGCAGGGCTGGGACGAGATATCACCGCCAACAGGTGCAAGCGAATCCGCCTATGCGCTGAAAGTTTCAGGTGATTCCATGATGCCGCTTTACCGTGAAGGGGACATCATCATTGTGGACCCGGCTGTTCAGGTGCGCAAAAACGACCGTGTGGTCGTGAAAACCACACAGGGAGAAGTGTTTGCAAAGACGCTTGAAAAACGATCGTCAAAGCAGATTACCCTACAGTCTCTCAATCCTGATCACGAGACACTGGTTTTTGATCTGGATGAACTGGAATGGGTAGCGCGCATAGTGTGGGCCAGCCAGTAGGAGCCGGTTATGAAAGAAGGCATTAAACTTGTTGTCTTCTGCCTGGCACTGCTTTCCGGATGTCTCTATTTTATATTTTCGTTTGAAGACCCTGAACAATCAAAACGGCAAACGGGCAAACCGGAAGAAACCATTATCGGTACTGAACCGGTTGAAATTGTCCGAAACATAACACCTGAACGCATGTTGCCGGGACCTGTATTTGAAGAGGGATCGCTAGAGCGGTTACCAGACGTTGTGCCACCGCCTCCCCCGCCCAAACCACCCAAGCCGATTGTTTGGAACCGCCCGTTTGTGGTGAGTGCAGGAGTGTTGATAAGCCAGAAAAAGCAAATCGTTCTCAATGATATCATTCCGGTCGAATTGGATCGTAACTGCACCTATGAAGATGGCACGTCATGGCCATGCGGGCGTCTTGCGCGAACAGAAATGCGCCAGTTTGTGCGCGGCCGGACGATTGACTGTGATCCGATAGAGGACACTGAAGCCCTCCGGGTGAACACAAAGTGTCGGCTGGGAAACTACGACATGTCTGCGTGGCTGGTTCTGACAGGATGGGCAGAGCCGGCGGAAGGTCATTATGAAGAAGAGTTGGAGGAAGCCAAACGAAAAGAGCGCGGTATCTGGCGCAAAAATGCACCTTAAGCCTGTCGCCTGCCCAGATACTTCTTCATCGCTGACTTCAAAATGGTTCCAATGATTGCATGGCCTGCGAGAATTGTGCCCCGTATGGTGCCGGAAATCTTGGAATGGCCAATGCGGGGGCGGTAATCCACCGGTACTTCTATCACCCGTATATCTTCAAAGATTGCATGGAGTTGCATCTGAACGGTCCAGCCAAAAGCCTGGTCCGTCATTTTGAGTTTCTTCAGGGCATTTGCTTCGACTGCCCGGAATGGTCCGAGATCGGTATATTTCACACTCCAGAACAGGCGGATCAGAAAACAGGCAAGCCAGTTGCCGAACTGCTGCTGTGGTGTCAGTGAACCTGATTTTGCATTCCCCAATCGCCGTGATCCGATCACCATATCTGCTTCACCGTTGAGGATTGGGTCAACCAGCCGATCCATCTGCTCAGGATAGTCGCTGTAATCTCCATCAACGAAAACGATCACATCGTGACCTTCGGCCCGATCTATACCCGCAAGGCACGCAGAACCATATCCGCCACCGGTTTTTGATTGAAGCGTGACGGCGCCGAGACTTTCTGCAACCTTAATGGTGTTATCCTTCGAGCCATTGTCTGAGATCACAATCAAATCTACCCATTTGGGAATATCTGCGATGACCTTGCCGATGGCGTTCTCTTCATTGAGTGTTGGGATAACAACGGCGATCTTTTTATCCGCTCTCATTGGGGTACGCTTTCCAACTGCCGGTCGCGCCGCAGGCTTATCAATTCGAACAAGAGGAAAAACCAGACCGGCAGCCATATGAGCCAGACTATCACATCATGATAGAAATCCGCCATTCCCCGCACGCTGAAATGGAAGAAGGAATAGTGAAGCGCCATGGTCGCACCAGCCAGAAGCAGTGCAGGTGACGGATAGATACAGGCGAAAGGAATGATCCAGAGGAAGTACCAGGGGGTTTGTGATGGTGCTAACAGGTAGATGCTGGCTGTGATCAGAAACATCTGCTTTATGAGCGCTGCATTGTCGTTTGCGCGTTTGAAGCAGATGCCAGCGATTGCAACCAGAAGGGCAAGAACGATTAAAAGGCGTGCCACCTGCGGGATTTTGAGAACTTCATCCAGCTGATACGGCCAAACCCAGTCTGCGATCATCTCCGCAACGAGATAGGTAGCGGACGAAGCCTGCCATTGCCCGCCAAATGCAGCAAAGCCGGAATGACTGTTCAAGCCAGCGAGAAGAATAGGAACCACCAACAGGATCAGAATACCTGCAAAGACGGCCGCGTTAAGGATCAGCTCCTTGGGACGGTCCAGCATCTTGCGCCAGAGTGGCAATACCAGCAATGCCGGCCAGATTTTCACCCCCGCTGCAACAGCCAACAACACCGTTGGAAGCATGATCCTGCCCCTTAAAGCGAAATATACCGCACCCAGTACGGGCAGCATTAGGATCGGCTCCATATGCGCTGAATTTGCAATTTCCTTTATGACCACCGGGTTCCACCAATAGAGCACAACCCACAGCGGAGATTTGCCGAGTTGCATCAGTATTGCGAGTATTAATCCGGCACAGCACAGTTCAAAGAACAACAACACGATACGAAGCGCATCGAGGCTGAATGGCGCAATCCAGTATGTGATGGCAAACACGGCCTGGGTAACCGGCGGATAGACTGTACTGAACTGCGGATAGTTGATGTTCTGAAAAATTGAGCCAGCTTCGATGCTCAGCTTTTGAAGCGGATGATCTTTGTCAGCAAATCCGGCAACCTGTTCCGGCGAGTAGGTATAGGGGTTCATGCCGTTAGCGGTGACCGCCCCATCCCACAAATACCGGTTATAGTCATCCTCAAGCAGGGTGGGTGTGCCGAAGAAAGCGAGACGCAGGACTATTCCCACCACAAGGATCAAAAGCAGTAGGGTTCTTTGATCTGATACAGCCTGTCGAAGAACCAGAAGCGGGGCAAGAATTGTGAAGCCTACGGCCGTGATCAGATAAACCGCAACCATGGTTCCGATTGGCATTTCAAGCGGATCGACGCTGCGATCAAAGAAGCCAAGCGACAGCCGTCCAATGATTGCCACTGAAAACAAAACAAAGGCCAGCCCGATCCAGGCTGGCCAGCTAAAATGTGATGTTTGTAATCTCGTCACTGCCTATTAAGAGAAGCTGCCGAAGCGTGGTGTACGGCGATTTTTTCTACGCTTCTCACGTTCTTTCCTGCGCTTTTCTCGGGCCTTGCGGCGCTCTTCAGCACGTTCCTGAGCGGTCTTTTGCGTGGATTGGGCCAGTTCAATCAATTCCGTGGGGTTCGCAGCAGTATTTTTTGTGCTTGCTTGCGTGTTTGATGCCAATGAACCGGTTACACCGGCTAGTAACAGAACGGCACTCAAAAGAATTGATTTTTGCAGGCTTGCTTTGAACATGAGCTGATCCTCGCTGAAACTGGCAACCGATGAGTGTTACCAGGATGTTAGTCTAGAGCTTGAGGATGCTTTTATCCGGAAACAGGCAAATCACTCAAATCAAGATCACGCGCATTGGTTCACAAAATGGTCAACCAATTTTAATTGTTTCGGCACCTGGTTCAGCGCATAGGAGGGGTACGTTTTAACCCTTTCAAAAGGAAACGGTCCATGCTCCTCAGAATTCTTGCAATGATCACCGTCGTTGTTTTTACCAGTGGCTTCATAGGCGGCTTCTCGTCCAGCGAACCGGAAGTCTGGGACATCTGGGAAGACAATAATCCTGAGAACACTCAGGCGATTGACCATTCAACCTGGGACCAGCTTTTGAAGAAGCACATCAAGCAGGATGGGACTGGTCTGAACCGCTTTACTTATTCAGCAATGACCGAACAAGACAAAAGCGATCTGAACGCCTACCTCAACGCCCTGAGTTCAATCGAGATTTCAGACCGGGCAAGACCTGTACAACTGGCCTACTGGATCAACATGTACAATGCCCTGACGGTTAAGGTGATTGTTGATAATTATCCGGTCAAATCTATACGGGATATTGATACCTCCGGTCTTTTTGCGAACGGTCCCTGGGGAGCGGAACTCATCACGGTGGAAGAGGAAATCCTCACACTGGATGATATTGAGCACGCTATTCTGAGACCAATCTGGAAAGACCCGCGCATCCACTACGCTGTCAATTGCGCTTCAGTGGGTTGTCCGAACCTTCAAAAAACCGCCTTTACCGCAACCAATGCCGAAGCGCTGCTTGAACAGGGCGCAAAGGAATATATCAATAACCCGCGCGGCCTCAGCATCAAAAATGGCAAGGTTACGGTTTCCAAGCTCTACAAGTGGTTTGCTTATGATTTCGGCAATTCAGAAAAAGGTGTGATTGAACACCTGCTTGCCTACGCCTCCCCTGAACAGGCCAAGAAGCTCAAGCAGATCGGATCGATTTCTGATACGGAATATGACTGGTCACTCAATGAGTAACAGGCCGCCGGTTAGCCAAGCTCGCCGGCAAGTCCTGCATCAATCATGGTGATAGTCTTGTCAATGCCATACAGGGCTACAAAAGAGCCAAAGCGCGGGCCCTGATCCTGACCAAGCAGAATTTGATACAGAGCCTGGAACCACTCTCTCAGATTTTCAAAACCGGCTTCCTTGCCCACAGTGAAAACTTCCGTCTGAATTGCTTCAGCGTCAGCGTTTTCATCCAATGCTGAAAGTTTGGTCCGCAGTGACTGCAGCGCCTCGCGCTCAAGATCTGTGGGCGCGCGGAATTTCTTTGTGGGCTTCACAAAATCTTCGAAGTAGCGGATTGCAAAGCCAACCATTTCATCAAGCTTTGGATGGCTTTCAGCTGTGGCACCGTCTGTGTAGCGGGAGATGAAGCCCCACAGCGTCTCCTTGTCAGACGCGTTCGAGGCGCTCACCAGATTGAGCAACATGCTGTAATTGATCGGCATGTTTGCTACCGGTGGATTGCCTTCATGAATGTGCCAAACGGGATTATTGAGCTGAGCCTTTTCATCCTGAGTGGGGAATGCAGCCAGATGCTGGAAGTACTCATCCACGTTC
>CAWUJF010000069.1:0-10114 GCA_963922405.1 uncultured Hyphomicrobiales bacterium
AGCTTCAGCTTGTCTTTGCCGAGTTCATCCTTCTCCAGCGTTACCTTAACAGTGACACCGGTTTTCAACTTGCCGAACAAGACTTCATCCGCCAGTGGCTTCTTGATGTGTTCCTGAATAACCCGTGCAAGCGGGCGGGCACCCATCTTGTCATCAAAGCCCTTGGAAGCAATCCATGCGATCGCCTCATCAGACAATTCAAACGTAACGTTACGTTCTGCCAACTGAGCTTCCAGTTGCATGATGAATTTCTGAACCACCTTGTGCACAACAGGTGTAGGCAGGCTGCCGAATGGTACAATGGCATCCAGTCGGTTGCGGAATTCAGGAGCAAACAAGCGGTTGATAGCTTCCTCATCATCACCGGTACGTTTTGTTGAGCCAAAACCGATAGCAGCTTTTTGCGCTTCAGCAGCACCAGCATTTGTAGTCATGATGATGATGGTATTGCGGAAATCAACACTCTTGCCGTTGTTATCCGTTAGTTTGCCATGGTCCATCACCTGCAGGAGAATGTTGAACAGATCAGGATGTGCTTTTTCAATCTCGTCAAGCAGCAATACACAATGTGGATGCTGATCCACACCATCTGTCAGCAATCCGCCCTGATCAAAGCCCACATAGCCTGGAGGCGCACCAATTAGGCGTGAAACCGTGTGACGCTCCATATATTCGGACATATCAAAGCGCAGGAGTTCAACACCCATTGCTTCTGCCAGCTGACGCGCCACCTCAGTTTTACCCACACCGGTGGGGCCGGAGAACAGGTAAGAACCGATTGGCTTGTCTGGTTCACGCAATCCGGCACGAGAAAGCTTGATCGCAGCAGCAAGTGCATCGATCGCATCATCCTGGCCATAAACAACGCGTTTTAGTTGTGTGTCCAGATTTGCCAGCACGACCTCATCATCTTTTGAAACCGATTTAGGTGGAATTCTCGCCATAGTGGCAATCGTTTCCTCAATTTCCTTGATGCCGATCTGTTTCTTGCGCTTGTCCGCGGGAACCAGCATCTGAGAAGCGCCGGTTTCATCAACCACGTCGATTGCCTTGTCAGGCAGCTTGCGGTCGTTGATGTAACGGGAGGATAATTCCACCGCACCTTTGATCGCTTCATTGGTGTATTTCACCGAATGGAACTCTTCAAAGTAAGGCTTAAGACCTTTCATGATCTCAATAGCATCCTCTACAGATGGTTCTTTCACATCTATTTTCTGGAATCTGCGGACCAGCGCCCGGTCTTTCTCGAAGAACTGACGATACTCTTTATAAGTGGTCGAACCGATACAGCGGATCGTTCCAGAGGACAACGCAGGCTTCAGAAGGTTCGAGGCATCCATCGCACCACCGGAAGTGGCGCCTGCGCCAATGACGGTATGGATCTCGTCAATGAACATGATTGCGCCTTCGGTCTCCTCGATTTCTTTCACGACCTGCTTCAGGCGTTCCTCAAAATCACCGCGATAGCGGGTTCCGGCAAGCAAGGTGCCCATGTCGAGGCAATAGATTGTGCTTTCCTGAAGCACTTCAGGCACATCTTTCTCAACGATACGTTTTGCAAGACCCTCCGCGATTGCTGTTTTACCAACACCGGGATCACCCACATACAGTGGGTTGTTCTTTGAACGTCGGCAGAGAACTTGAATAGTCCGGTTCACTTCAGCAGTTCGACCGATTAATGGGTCAATTTTACCTGCTTTCGCCTTTTCATTGAGGTTGATGCAGTAGTTAGCAAGTGCATCACCCTTATTGTTAGGCTCTTCTTCGCCAACGGCACCTTGTTCATCATCCAGCCCCCTGACCGGGCGGCTTTCTGATGCGCCGGCCTTTTTCGCAATGCCGTGGGAAATAAAGTTCACCGCATCATAACGTGTCATCTCCTGCTCTTGCAGGAAGTAAGCCGCATGGCTTTCCCGCTCAGCAAAAATCGCCACGAGCACGTTGGCACCAGTTACTTCCTCTCGCCCCGAGGACTGCACATGGATAACCGCACGCTGTATGACGCGCTGGAAACCGGCTGTTGGCTTCGAATCCTCATTGTAACCGGTAACCAGATTGGCAAGCTCTGTATCGATATAGTCAGTCAGGTTTTCCTGTAGCGTTTTGAGATCCACATTACAGGCACGCATCACAGCAGCAGCATCCTCATCTTCGATAAGGGCCAGCAGCAAATGCTCGAGCGTAGCGTACTCCTGCGCTCTTTCATTTGCATAGGTTAGTGCTTTATGGAGCGCTTTTTCCAGGCTGTCAGTAAATGAAGGCAACTGTTTTCCTATCTATTTCTTCTCCATTACGCATTGTAATGGGTGTTGATGTTTTTGGGCGAAATCCATCACCTGGGTCACTTTGGTTTCAGCAACCTCGTAGGTGAATACGCCACATTCTCCTACGCCGTGATTATGCACATGCAGCATGATTTGAGTCGCTTGCTCGGGGCTTTTCGAAAAAAACCTCTCTAACACATGAACAACAAACTCCATCGGTGTAAAGTCATCATTCAACAAAAGAACGCGATATAGGCTCGGTTTTTTTGTTTTTGGTTTTGTTTTGGTTGCAAGACCGATTCCGGAGTCATCATCCTGACTGTCGTTCCGATCTTCGTCCTGCATTTTTATATTGGTTCGAACTTGCATGGAAAATCATTGCTAACATTGGGCGAGGCAACACTTAGTCACCTTCGCTCGACACACTTTGAATAGTTAATATAATGTCTGTAGCAGAGCCCGCAAGTGGTCCTTTTAGGTTCTTCTCTAATTGGTGAATAACATCACATTTTTCAATTATCTTACCTTAGGTAAGAAATATTTCACTAAAATTTTAGATAAATTATTGTTTCGACAAAGATCTTAAACAGTTTGGTAACCATCCCTGTGTAGCTTGGTGCCTATCGCTGATCCAAATGTGGGATTCAGCAATTGGTTCAAGCATACCCCTCGGAATAGGGGGATCAAGACGGGGAAAAGGTATTGCGTACCCTATCTGCTTTTTGGCTGCGCCGCCTGGCTGTGGCAGTGACAGCATTCACTTTACTGACAAGCGGTGCGGTTGGCTTTGCTCACGCAAATCCAAAATACGCTGGCATTGTTGTAGACGCCAAGACGGGCAAGACCCTTTATTCTTACAAGGCTGATTCACTTCGCTATCCGGCGTCACTTACGAAAATGATGACCATGTACATGATGTTTGAGGCTATGGCCGAAGGCAAAATGAACAAGAATACGCGTATTCGGGTCTCCAGATATGCAGCCTCCAAACCCCCATCAAAGATTGGTATCAAGGCAGGACGCAGTATTAAGGCCGAACATGCAATTCTGGCGCTGGCAACAAAATCTGCCAACGATGTGGCAGCTGCTGTGGCTGAACATCTGGGCGGCACTGAAGCAAATTTTGGCAGACTGATGACCCGTAAGGCTCGTCAGCTCGGCATGAAGCGGACTACTTTCAAGAATGCGTCTGGCCTGACTGCGAAAGGTCAGCTCACAACTGCTCGTGACATGGCACGTCTCGGGATCGCTCTGCGTGAGCATTTCCCGCAGTACTACAAGTATTTCTCTACTCGTACTTTCAAATATGGAAAGGCCAGATTTAACAACCATAACAGGCTGTTAGGTCGTGTTCGCGGTGTTGATGGCATCAAAACCGGCTACACACGAGCATCTGGCTTTAACCTGGTTTCCTCAGTTGAGACTGGTGGTCGGTCAATCGTTGCTGTGGTAATGGGTGGTAGATCAGGAAAGAGCCGTAATGCGCAGATGCAAAAGCTGATTTCAGGCTATCTCGGAAAGGCAACGCGTCGTTCCAAGAAACGCCAGTTGATTGCTTCAAGAAAATCTGTTGGCATTCAGGTCGCTTCACTTTCGCAATCCATTCGCCTTCCAAAGCGTGGTCCGGTTCCCCAGTTCAGAGCCGTGGCAGTTGCCCAGGCGGCAAAACCTGAGATCAATCCAAATAAACCAATGCAGGTTGCGTCTGCTGCAACCACCAGCATTAAGGCTTTCGTGGAAGAGGCTGAATTCGATCAGGAAGCAGTGCAGGCTCGTCTGAATGTTCCAGCACCGGTTCCATCCACAAGGCCGCAGGTTGAAGTTGCTTATGCCAAGCCACAGGAAAGTACCTCACAGGTCATCAAGGCTGTTGAAGACATCGTGAACAAGCCCAAAGGTTGGGTTGTTCAGATCGGTGCGACAGACAGCAAGGATAAGGCGCTGGAGTTGTTGGAAGAAGTGCGGGCGAAAGCAGGAAGTACGTTAAGAGGCAAGGGGACCTATACGGAAACCGTTGCCAAAGGCGATGCCACCCTACATCGTGCTCGCTTTACAGGATTTGAGGGCAAACAGGCAGCACGCAATGCATGCAAGGCGCTCAAACGCAAGAAGATCGCTTGCTTGGCGATCGCGGCCTAGGTTTGTCATTTGGTTGGGATATGGGCACGTTATTATGAGTAAACGAGTATCGGGTTCAATTCAGAAGAGTATCCTTGGCTTCATTAATTCTGGCCGCAAGAAAGGTGGATCCTCCACTGTCGGGGTGAACGGCTTTCATCAGTCTGCGGTGGGCGGCCTTGATCTCCGTAGATCCCGCTCCGGGCGCAAGACCAAGAATCTGATAAGCCTCCTCCTTTGTCATGGGGCCAGAGCTCGCCGTATTTCCATGCCCCCCACCGTTACTGCTTTGCGCGTTATCACGCCAAAAGGGCATTCTGCGGTCAAGATAAGCTTCCATTAAGCCGACACTCTCTGCGTCGGTCAGCATTTCCTCATATAAATCAAGCACCACCTGACTATCAAGATCAGATAATCGCTGCCCTTCATAGTCACCCGTCAGGATAATCCCGTCCAGATTTCCCGTGTCATGATCCAGTTCCATCTCAAGCCATGCGGACCGAACAGTAGATTGATTAGCTCCAGCTTCAGTCACCGTTGCCCGGTTCTTCCGATTTCGCATAAGCCATAGTCCACCCAGGATAATCATTGGCATTGCAAGACCGGCGCGCCCGAAAGGCATCAGCGCGACCCCAAGCCCAATCAGGAGCCAGGGTGCAATTGCCCGAATGGCATTGGCAATTCTCGCCGGTGGCATGTTCACAAAAGCCAGGGACATTATGCCAAGAACAAGCAGAATTGCGATAGAGGTAATCGTGTAACCCATAATATCTATGATTTAATGATGAAGTTCATTGCTTCAACTGCTTGAGCAATAATTGAGACTGTTTTCCCTTTTGTGCCAACAATGCCTTATAACCGCCACTGGCATAGGCTGCCACGGCTGAAAGCAGATCTTCCAGTTCCTTGGCTGAATTCGAACTCAGTCTCAAAAACGCGCCGCCTGTGAGTTTTGCAATCTCCCGGAATGCCGTTTCAGCTTCCTTGTCATAACCTTCCTGGAACATGAAAGCCTTCACACCGTGGATGCCGAGCCTTCCTGCAAGATCGCACAGCGCATCAATATCTTCTTCCATGGCATCACCCACAAACACGAGTGCAGAAACCTTCTTCTTATCGTGCTCCTTCATGGCGTGCTTCAGTACTTTTGAAATCTGGGTCGTGCCGCCCCGGCATTGAATACCGGTCATCAGACTGCCCAGGGCCTGCGGATTTGAAACCCATTTGGAGGCTTTACATTCACCAAATCCTCGGAAATAAACCAGTTGAACAGCTAATCCGGTCTTCTTGCCGGTCCGGTGGAACATACTCGCCTGGATCTCACATGCACGGTCCCATGTGGGTTGACGGCTCATGGTGGCATCAAGGGCAAAAATCAGCCTTCCATGCGACTGTGCACTGATATGTGATGCTTTTTTCAAAAACTGTTCAATATCAGATGAAGATGATTTTTCAGTCTGAAGTGAGCCGCTTTCGAGCGGAGCAGGGTAAATTTTCCTAATCATGCTGTGATTATCCAGCCTTTGAAGCCTTTGTGCAAGGATATTGGCAGGAACAATCGTCGCAATTGAGGTCATCACCAAAGTTTGTTTGTCATGCTATTCCCATGCATTCTATGCTTGCCGGAAATCATGGAGACTTAAATAATGACACGTATCTTTGCCTTTCTTATCGCATTAATGATTTCTCATTCAGCATTTGCCCAGGCAGTGGAGAATGACACAGACAAGGTAATTACGGATCAGGGCAAGACAGATGAACAGCCGGAGCTGAACAAAACACCCGAAGAGCCGGAAACGATAAAGCCGGAAAACGAAACAGCTGAAGGCAAGGTTGATCCAGAATATGTGCCAATGACGCTGGCCCGGATGCATGAAATCGTAAAATCACTGGATGAAAATGCGGTCATCAATGACAGGGTCATGCAGCTCACAGTCTCCGGCATCAGTGTTGTGATCATAACATCCCCCAACAGTAACCGTATGCGCGCGATAGCCCCGGTCAGATCACTGGACGGCGTTGATAACCAGGACCTGTACCGTATGCTGCAGGCCAATTTCGACAGTGCGCTCGATGCCAGATATTCTATCGCCAAGGGGCAGATCGTCAGTGCCTTCATTCATCCCCTGAAAGAACTGGACAAGAACGAGCTGATCTCAGGCATCGGCCAGGTGGTCAATCTGGTTCTTTCCTATGGAACAACCTATACCTCCGGCGCCATGACCTTTGGCGGAGGTGATAGCCGTCAACTTCACCGTAAGCTGATCGAAGACCTGCTCAAAAAAGGTGAAGAGATTTAACGGCTTACGCTTGTTCTTCCAGCCGGTCAGTGGCCGGTGGCGGCGTGCGTGACAGATCGGTGATTTCCGCATAAAGCTCGTCAGACATCTCAAAATTGAGGGCATCCAGTGAAGGTTGCAACTGTTCAACGCTGCGTGCTCCGATAATCGGGCAGGTTATGGCTTCGTTCTGCATTACCCACGAAACCGCAAGCGTAACCGGATGCACATTCTTGGCCTTGGCAAGATCTGTAAAATCTTCTGCCACTTCATAAACCCAGTTCTCCCGGTAGCGGGATGCATATTCCGGGTTTGTGGAAATTCGACCCTGTTCCGCACGTTTTTCACGGGAATACTTACCGCTGAGCAATCCGCCTCCCACAGGTGAATAGGAGATCACGCCCAGGTTTTCAGCTTTCGCCAGTGGCAGAATTTCCACTTCCACCTGACGCTTTACAAGCGAGTACATGGGCTGGATCACATCAAAACGCGACCAGTTGTTCTTCTGGGAAATGCCAAGCCCCTTCGCGATCTGCCAGGCCGCATAGTTACTGGCACCGAGATAGAGCACCTTGCCATCCTGCACCAATGTCTCAAGTGCTCTAAGCGTCTCTTCCAGCGGAACCACATTGTCCCAGCGATGCATGAAAAGCACATCCAACCGGTCCGTATCGAGCCGTTTCAGGCTCGCTTCACAGGCAGAAATAATGTGCCTGCGATTCGCACCACCGGAAAGGGGGTGGTCAGCCATAGGAACAAAACATTTGGAGGTGAGAACAATTTCATCACGATGCCCTTTGATGAGACCTCCGAGAATCGTTTCTGCCGCCCCTCTTGTATAGGCATCTGCGCAATCATAGAAATTTATGCCTGCATCACGAGTGGTCTTGTACATGCGCGCAGATTCTTCCGCGTCCGCGTCACCTCCAAAGGACATGGTGCCATAGCACAGTGGCGAGACCTGAAGGCCGGTTTGACCAAGCGTTTTCATATTCATAATGTGTTTTCTTCCCAGCTTTACAGAATTTTCAGAAAATAATTAAAAATCACAGGTGGTTAGCAGAGCAATACTGACAGTTGGCCAGCCAAAATAGTACTAGCCAGCCTCCCTGTTTTTGAAAGATTTCCGGCACCGGCGCAACCGTGCAATGGCGGAAAACTGAATTTTCCAACACTTCAATCATGCAAAATCACGTGATCGCGCAACTAAAAAATCGAAGCAGAATATTGACATTCGTCTCAAATGAGACATATGTGTCTCATGAAGAAAATTAAACTATCATCCCGCGATGCCATTCTGGAGGCTGCATTCCAGACCTTCAATGAAAAGCCCGGTGCTTCTCTTGGAGACGTGGCAGATCGTGCCGGTGTGGGTCGCGCAACCCTGCATCGTCATTTCAGTTCGCGCCAAACCCTTATGGTAGCTCTGGCGAAGACCGCGTTAAAGGAACTCAATGAAGCTATTGAAATAGCCACAGCTGATGCCCAATCGCATACAGAAGGTTTGAGGCTGTCTCTGGCTGCTGTCATTCCATTGGCCAATCGGCAATGGTTCCTTTCCCATGAAACGCTTGAGGACGATCCAGACATCGCCAATGCCCATAAGAAAGAAGTCGCTATCCTGCATCGGGAAATCGAAGCGGCGAGGGCAGAGGGCAGTTTTGCTGCGGATCTGCCCACGATGTGGATCGCGGAAGCATATGAGAATTTGATCTATGCCGCCTGGACCATGGTTCGAGAGGAAGAAGCCACACCCACTCAGGCAGCCGATATGGCCTGGCGCACTTTCATAAAAGGAGTTTCACAATGACCACAGAAATTCTGGAGAATCTTGCAACACAGATTGATGACGTATTTTTCCTGATCGGAGGTGTCATTCTTCTGATCGAACTGGCGGAAGCCTGGTTCAAAGGATCTCTCAAAGGCCGCAAGATCATGGAGATGGTTACAAGTGCTTCCACCCAGATCCCTAGCATAGCCTTTGAAACCTTTGTGATGACTGGCGCTTATGCCGTCTATTACATCATTGCGGAAGCCGTGGTCACATGGTCCATCCCGATCACCTGGTGGAGCATTTTGCTTGCATTGCTGGTGGCAGACTTTCTCTATTACTGGGAGCACAGGATTGCCCACGAAGTTCGCATCCTATGGACGCAACACGCGGTTCATCATTCCTCGCGTGACTATAATATTGTCACTGCAATCCGTTTCGGCCCGTTTGAGGGCGTATGGGCGTTGATCATACACATCCCGATGATCCTGATGGGTTTTTCACCGGAAATGGTGTTCTTCGGCCAACTGAGTGTGCTTGCATACCAGACCTGGCTACATACTGAGACGATTGGCAAGCTAGGGCCGATTGAGAAAGTAATGAATACACCGTCTCACCACCGGGTACATCATGGTGCAGATGATAAATATCTCGACAAGAATTACGCCGGTATCCTGATCATCTGGGACCGTATGTTTGGAACCTTCCAGGTGGAAGAAGAAACACCGCGCTACGGCCTGAAACGCGATTTCGATAGCCAGAACCCGATCCATGTGTGGTTCTCTGAACTACCGCAGCTGTGGCGTGATCTGCGGGCGTCAAAAAGCATGCGTGAGGTCTTCATGCGCCTGTTCGCACGCCCGGGCTGGGAACCAAAGTAACCACGAGGGTTTCAAAGCCATGACCACAACGGAGCAAAGGTCACGCCTTGCAGGAGAACGGCTGTCCGTATGGACCCTGGTGAAGAAGTTCACCGGGTCCATCAGCATAACCTGGTTGCTGGCCCTTGTTGAAACATCACTGACCGCCATTGCACCACTTTTTATCGGTTTTGCGATCGACGGGCTCCTGGCGGGCAGCACAACCGATCTGATGAACCTGGCCATGCTGCTGGGCACATTGATCGTAATCGGTGTCAGTCGTCGCCTCTATGACACACGGGCTTACGGAACCATAAGGGTTGAACTTGGCGAAGAGCTGGCTGCAAGAGCGTCAGACAATCCGGTTTCCACCACAAATGCCAGGTTGGATATGGGCCGCGAACTTGCCGACTTTCTGGAAGAGCAGGTTCCACAATTGCTGAACTCTGTTGTCCAGCTTGTGGTCGCATTAATAATTCTGTGGTCTTTCCATCCAGTCCTCTTCACGTCGGCTTTGACAACCGGAATTTCCGTGATCCTGATTTATGCCCTGGTGCATCATCGCTTTTTCAAGCTCAATGGTGTTCTCAACCATCAAATGGAACAGCAGGTGGGCGTTTTATCAAGCAAATCTCCAGGCGGACTAACACAGCATTTGCTGAAGCTGAGAAGTGCAGAGGTGAAAATTTCTGACACAGAAGCCTATGTATACGGGGCCATTTTTGCGGTGCTTCTCGGGTTCATTATCTTCAATCTCGGGTTTGCCACCACAAATATCGAAATTACAGTGGGGAGAATTTTCTCAATCGTCAGCTATTCCTG
>CAWUJF010000070.1:0-10074 GCA_963922405.1 uncultured Hyphomicrobiales bacterium
AATGTACGAGATAATGCAAAAGGACCTGTTCTAATCCACTGCATAACTCGGAAGGGAAAAGGTTACGCACCAGCGGAAGCTTCAGATGATAAGTATCACGGTGTTTCCAAGTTCGATGTAATAACGGGGACGCAAGCCAAGGCGACACCAAACGCTCCTTCATACACGAAGGTTTTTGGCGAAACACTCGTCCAGGAAGCAGAGCGTGATGACAAGATTGTGGGCATCACTGCAGCTATGCCATCGGGAACCGGCTTGGATATTTTTGGCAAAGCTTTCCCGGATAGAACATTTGATGTGGGTATAGCCGAGCAGCATGCAGTTACCTTCGCTGCTGGTTTAGCAACTGAGGGTTATAAACCCTTTGCGGCAATTTATTCCACATTCCTGCAACGGGCTTATGACCAGGTGGTTCACGACGTCTCGATCCAAAACCTCCCGGTTCGTTTTCCGATCGACCGGGCAGGATTTGTGGGAGCAGATGGTCCTACTCATGCAGGCTCGTTTGATACAACTTTTCTGGCAACATTACCGAATTTCGTCGTCATGGCAGCCAGTGATGAAGCCGAATTGAGGCATATGGTGGCAACAGCAGCTGCTTATGATGAAGGCCCCATATCATTCCGGTATCCACGCGGAGAAGGTGTTGGTGTGGAAATGCCTGAACGGGGCGAGATACTAGCAATCGGCAAAGGTAAGATTGTTAAAGAAGGCACCAGAGTGGCGCTTCTGTCGTTTGGAACACGGTTGAACGATTCGATGCTGGCTGCTGAAGAGCTGGAAACGCACGGGCTTTCAACGACTGTTGCAGATGCGAGATTTGCAAAACCACTTGATGTGGAACTTATCAACCAATTGGCAAGCAATCATGAGATTCTGGTTACGATTGAAGAGGGTTCGATCGGTGGTTTCGGATCCCATGTGATACAGCATCTTGCGACAACAGGCTTACTTGATCAGGGTAACCTGAGAGTTCGATCGATATTCATGCCGGACAGGTATGTGGATCAAGCAAGTCCTGCTATTATGAACGAACAAGGCGGACTGGATTGCAAATCCATTGTTGCCAAGGTTTTTGAAGCCTTGGGCGAGGAATTGCAGACTGAATCAATCCGTGCCTAACACTCACAGCAGGGATTTTAGTTCCAAACCCGGATCAGCAATTTGATCTGGTGATACTGATTTGCCTGTTTCAAGCATTTTTTTACCAACCATGTATGATCGAGGATCGTTCATTGCATCAACTGCGATGAACTGATTATTGCTGAAATACCAATGAGAAACAGTACCTTCTCGCACGCCAGGTCGCACTACCACATTATCAAATCCACGATTCAATCCTGCTATTTGCAATTTCACATCATACTGATCAGACCAGAACCAGGGGTAAGGTTTATATACCTTTTGCTCACCCAACATATTCTCTGCTGCACATTCAGCCTGATCAATGGCATTCTGCACAGATTCAAGGCGAGTCATTTCATCTCTATACGGAAATACGGCACAATCACCTGCAGCATAAATATCTGCATCTGATGTCTGGCAGTACTCGTTGACTTTAATACCACCGGCGACTTCAAGGCCGGCGGCTTCTGCCAACTCCATATTGGGAACGATCCCGATCCCCACTAATACAAAATCCGTTTCAATACGCGATCCATCAGAGAGGATTGCGGCGCTCACACGGCCCTTGTCGTCTTCCAGTTTTTCAAGACCAATACCTTCTTGGATAATTACACCCTTTTGTGTGTGAAGCTCTCGAAACCAGTTTGATGTTTCACTGCTAGCAACCCGTTGCAAAATTCTAGGAGCTGCTTCCAATAGGGTTACTTTCAAACCCTTTGAAGCGCAAACAGCAGCGGCTTCAAGACCGATGTAACCACCCCCGACTATCAGAACTCTACGCTCACTTTGCATTTCGTTTGCAAATTCGTCCGCATCTGCCAGATCCCGTAAAACGTAAACGCCTTCGAGATTACCACCTATATCTTCTGGCAGTCTTCTAGCCCTTGAGCCTGTAACAATAGCGAGCTTATCGTAAGAAAGGAAATTTCCATCAGAGATAACTACCCGGCGGTTTTCTCGGTCAATTTGTTCTACCTTCGTGTTCAAATGACAGTTAACGTCATTTTGCTCATACCACTCAGCTGGGCGCAGCAGTAGTTGTTCAGCGTCCATTTCACCAGTTGCATATTTTTTTGATAGGGGTGGCCTTTGGTATGGGAAAGCATTCTCTTCACTAACAATTGTAATGTGGCTTTCGGTATCACTCTGCCGTATTTTTGCTACCAGAGAAGCCGCTGCCTGCCCCCCGCCAATCACGATAATGTTCTGAACCATAATGATAATCCTGAAAAACTTGGCCCGATTGCACCCAGATATATAGTATTTGATAGCTGCAGTAAGCGTCGCATACCAGTTTATATCGCCGTTTTCGTGTCAGGTAAAAATGTTTGCTACATGTTGTGGAATTTGACAAAGCGGAATAACATCTGTTTCAAAATAAGGGACGGATTTTGTAATTTTACCTATTGGTTGTGCATTTTTACGCATCGCGGTCAGATTGCAAACGTGTTTTATTGTTTCGATGGGATGAGGATCCAAACTTAAAGCCTGCCTTTTTGCAGGAAAATAATTCGGGGGAAACCCGAAGATTGGACAGTGGAGGAGAATGGAAGACATGGCTCAAGAGGGCAATGCATCCAATGGCAACACGCCGAATACATTTCCGAAATATCTGGTTCTCAATGCGAAGCGTTTTCGCGATCGACCTGCCTTCAGGCACAAAGATCATGGCATTTGGAAAACATGGACCTGGGCAGAAGCGCATGAGGAAATAAGAGCATATTCGCTGGGGCTATCAACGCTTGAATTAAAACCAGGCGATAAAGTAGCAATCATTGGTCAGAATAGGCCACGCCTCTACTGGACATTTTGCGCAGTTCAGGCACTAGGTGGGATCCCGGTTCCTGTATATGCAGATTCTGTAGCAGAAGAAATGTCCTATGTATTGGAACACGCTGAAGCAACGATTGCTGTGTGCCAAGACCAGGAGCAAGTGGACAAGGTTTTGTCCGTTGAAGAGAACCTGAAGAAGCTTAAGCATATTGTTTATGACGAAACGCGTGGACTGCGTGACTACACCCTAGAGAACCTTCACTCGATTGACTCCCTTCAAGAGAAGGGGCGGCAGATTGTTGCAGAAAAAGGTGACGGAGAGTGGGTCAGCGGTTTTGATAATGTCAGCGGTGATGATATCGGTGTTATGCTTTATACCTCGGGCACAACAGGTCGCCCGAAAGGTGTGATGCTATCCTATGACAATCTTATTATTTCATCGCGTAATGCGAACAAGTTTGACCAGCTAAACGAGACAGATGAAATTATTGCTTATCTGCCTCTGGCTTGGGTAGGTGATCATGTATTCTCGTACACGCAATCCTACATAGCGGGGTATTGCGTCTGTTGTCCCGAAAGTCCCGAGACAGCCGATCATGACAGGCTGGAAATCGCACCAAGTTATTTCTTTGCCCCGCCCCGAGTATTTGAGACACTGCTAACCAACATCACTGTCCGGATGGAAGATGCAGGCAAAACAAAGCAGAAAATGTTCAAATACTTCATGGATCATGCCCGTAAAGTTGGTGAGCCAATTTTGAATGGTGAGGCGGTAAGCTTTATGGACCGGTTGAAATATGCCTTGGGTGAGTTCTTTGTGTATGGACCGCTGAAAAACCGGATGGGTATGTCCAAAATGAAGGTTGGGTACACTGCTGGTGAAGCTATCGGGCCAGAAATATTCAGTTTCTACCGATCTTTAGGCCTGAACCTGAAACAACTTTATGGGCAAACAGAAGCAACGGTTTACATTTCTGCGCAGCCAGATGGTGAAATCCGCGCGGATACAGTGGGTACACCCTCTCCTGATGTGGAAATTGAAATTGCTGAGAGCGGTGAGGTTATGTACCGCTCTCCAGGCGTGTTTGTCGGCTACTATAAGAACGATGAAGCCACCAAAGAAACAAAAACTAAAGATGGTTGGGTTCATACTGGTGATGCCGGGTTTATTGATGGTGAAGGCCATCTTCGGATCATTGACCGCGCCAAGGACGTGGGCAAACTGAAAGATGGCAGTTTGTTCGCTCCTAAGTATGTAGAAAATAAACTCAAATTCTTCCCTAACATCAAAGAAGCAGTAGCCTTCGGTGATCAACGTGACAAGGTTTGCGTGTTCCTGAACATTGATCTTGCCTCAGTGGGCAACTGGGCAGAACGCAACAATGTTTCATATGCCTCTTACCAAGAACTGACCCAGCACCCGGAAGTGATCAAGATGATGGGCGATCATGTGGCACAGGTGAACGAGGACTTGTCCAAAGAGGAAATGATGGCCGGCTCCCAGATTCATCGTTTTCTTGTTCTCCATAAAGAGCTCGATCCGGATGATGGTGAGATGACGCGAACTTTGAAGGTACGCCGCTCATTTATCAACGAGCGATACGGCGAGCTGATTGATGCGCTTTATGATGGGTCTAATGAAAAATACATAGAAACCGAAGTTGTATTCGAGGATGGACGCAAAGGTAAAATCTCTGCCAACGTCACTATTCAGGACGCTCCGATCAATAACACGCAAAGCATGAAGGAAGCCGCAGAATGAATGTTCACAACACCCAGTTCCATGGGCGGACTGACGACGGGATAAAGCCCGGAGAACCTCTGCTGCACGTGGACAACATCTCGCTTTCCTTTGGTGGTGTTAAAGCGATTACCGACGTCTCCTTTGATATTCTAAAAGGTGAGGTTAGAGCCATCATCGGCCCTAACGGCGCGGGCAAGACTTCCATGTTGAATGTGATCAACGGGTTTTATCACCCACAGGAAGGTACAATTACTTTCAGAGGTGAGAAACGCAGCAAGATGCGCCCCTACCAGGCTGCTTCCAGCGGAATTTCAAGAACCTTCCAAAACGTAGCTTTGTTTCATGGCATGTCGACCCTTGATAATATCATGGCTGGCCGAACCCTGAAAATGCACAAAAACTTCTTCTGGCAGTTATGGCGTTATGGCCCTGCACTGCAGGAGGAAATCGAACACCGCAAAGTGGTCGAAGAAATTATCGACTTCCTCGAAATTGAAGCAATCCGCAAAGAGCCAGTTGGAACACTGCCGTATGGCCTGCAAAAGCGGGTGGAGTTAGGCCGAGCATTGGCTGCGGAACCAGACCTACTACTGCTGGACGAACCAATGGCAGGTATGAACCTCGAAGAAAAAGAGGATATGAGCCGATTTATTATCGACGTTAATCAGCAATACGGAACCACGATTGCATTGATCGAGCACGACATGGGCGTGGTTATGGATTTGGCGGACCGGGTTATGGTTCTTGATTACGGTAAAAAAATTGGCGATGGCCTGCCGGAAGAAGTGCAGGCAAATCAGGATGTGATTGACGCGTATTTGGGGGTATCGCACTGATGGAACTTCTCAGACTAATATTCATTGAACCATTTCAGACCATGTATGCGCTACCGGATCTGCTGCTGCAGACCCTATGGGAGGGCTTTGTATCTGGAACTCTCTATTCTTTGATTGCGCTAGGTTTTGTTCTGATTTTTAAGGCTTCTGGCGTATTTAACTTCGCTCAGGGCATTATGGTGGTGTTTGCCGCCCTTGCTCTTGTGGGCATTCATGCATTAGGAGTTCCACCGTTTCTGGCAGTTATCCTGACGCTCGGCATAATGGGTCTTTTGGCAATTACCGTTGTGCGTATCGTTTTGAAGCCTTTGGTAAACCAGCCGGATATCATTCTGTTCATGTCCACGATTGGTGTAACCTTTATCCTGATTGCAGGCGGACAATTGATTTTTGGTGGTGAACCAAAGGCAATGATCACTGAGGAACTTTTACTGCCAACCGGTTCCTCAGACTGGGAAGTTGGCGGTGGTGTGGTGATTTTCCAACACATTGACATTGCTGCTGCTATCATTGCTGCGATCCTCATTGCTGGATTGGCACTCTTCTTCAACAAAACAAGGGTCGGACGCGCATTGCGTGCTGTGGCCGATGATCACCAGGCAGCTCTATCCGTCGGCATTTCACTTGAACAGATCTGGGTCGTTGTCTGGTTTGCGGCTGGCGTGGTTGCATTGACCGCAGGGATTCTTTGGGCTGCTAAGTCCGACGTTTCCTTCGCCCTCCAAGTTATTGCGCTTAAAGCGCTGCCGGTACTGGTGTTGGGTGGTTTCACGTCTATTCCCGGCGCCATTATTGGCGGCCTTATTATTGGATTTGGCGAAAAATTGTTTGATCTGTATTGGGGCGCCCCGATCTTGGGTGGCGGTACAGAAAGCTGGTTTGCGTTCATCATTGCCCTTCTCTTCTTGTTGTACAGACCTGAAGGTCTGTTCGGAGAGAAGCTGATCGAGCGAATATAGGAGGGGTGGCAAATGTTTTATCGCGAAGCAGGACAGTTCAAAACTACTTATGAGGCTGACTCAGCCAAGTTTCCGATTTTCCAGGACAAGTTGTTTATCTGGATCTATCTGGCGATAGGTTTCATAGCAATTCCACTGTTATCGAATGAGTTCTTCCTCGGTGCAATCATGATACCGTTCCTGGTGTTTGCACTAGCCTCTATCGGCTTGAACATTCTTACCGGGTTCACTGGGCAGATATCATTGGGAACTGGTGCATTTATGGGTGTGGGCGCCTACGCTTGTTACAAGATGACTACCATCTTCCCGGAAGCAAATATCATTCTGTTGATTTTCCTTTCAGGATTTTTCTCAGCCGGTATTGGTGTCTTTTTCGGGTTGCCATCTCTGCGCATTAAAGGCTTCTATCTGGTTGTTACCACACTTGCCGCGCAATTCTTTCTCGAATGGGCCTTTATTCGTATTCCATGGCTTTACAACTACAACGATTCTGGAGCGATTGAAGTTCCACAGCGCGAAGCATTTGGCCTCGTCGTCACAGGCGCCTCAGCCAGTGCGGAAGTCCGATATCTGATTTGCCTAGCTATTGTGGTTATTATGACATGGATTGCATCCAATATCATTTCGGGACGCATCGGTCGCTCTTGGATGATGATACGGGATATGGATATTGCCGCAGAGTTGATGGGTGTAA
Source organism: uncultured Hyphomicrobiales bacterium (assembly GCA_963922405.1). Taxonomy (GTDB): domain Bacteria; phylum Pseudomonadota; class Alphaproteobacteria; order Rhizobiales; family Rhizobiaceae; genus JAALLB01. Next base: position 7,132 of record CAWUJF010000070.1, read on the forward strand.
GACCGCTATACGCGAAATTGTCAGCGTTTGCTGTCTCGTCATTCTATTGTGGTGTTGCTGGTGCGATGATGGTGTTCCTGTGGCTTGGTGCTGCCGAAGTAGAAAGCTTTGACTACAATCACTCATTTGAAATTCTGTTTATGGTTATTCTGGGTGGATTGGGAAGTTTGCTTGGCTGTTTTCTGGGGGCTGCAGTCATATGGATTTTGCCGGTTATTATCCGGGCTGTACTGCCGCCGATCGTTGATACATTAACTGTATTCACGATTACCTCTGCCCAAGCAGACCTCGTTTCGGATATTATAATCGGTGTTATGATCGTGATGTTCCTCATTCTCGAGCCGCACGGGCTTGCCAGATTGTGGGCGATTGTGAAACAGAAATTGAGAGTTTGGCCATTTCCTTACTAATATTCGGATTGGAGTATGGTTAGATAAAGGGCTTGAAACCAGAGCCTTAATTTTTAAAACTGGTTAATTATTGGACGGACACATAATGTCTCCGTCGGAGCGTTGGGAGGAAAACAATATGCTCAAGAAACTTGTCCTTGGGGCTGCTGCAATTACTATTGCCGGTTCCATGATGCATGTGCCGGCTGCACAAGCCGAAGATACGCTTTACGTGCCATCACTGAGCTATCGCACAGGACCATTCGCAGGTGGTGGTATTCCATTTGCAAACGGATTTGCTGACTATCTGAATATGCTCAATGAGCGTGACGGTGGTATCGGCGGTGTGAAAATCGTGGTTGAGGAATGTGAGACCGGATACAACGCACAAAAGGGTGTTGAGTGCTACGAATCAACAAAAGGCAACGGCGCTCTTGTTTATAACCCACTTTCTACAGGTATTACGCTGCAGTTGGTACCAAAAGCACCGGTAGATAAAATTCCGGTTCTTTCCATGGGTTACGGCCTTTCAGCTGTGGCGATTGGCGAGAAGTTCCCTTACGGCTTTAACTATCCAACTTCCTACTGGAGCCAGATGTCTTCAATTTTGCAGTACATTGACCAAAATGGCGGCATTAAAGGCAAGAAAATCGGCTTCATTTACCTGGACGTTGGCTATGGTAAGGAACCAATTCCTCTACTTGAAAAACTTGGACCTGAAATGGGATTTGAGTGGGTTGGCTTCCCGGTAGGCGTGAAAGAAATGCAGAACCAGTCAGCTACCTGGCTGAATGTGCGTAAAGAACGTCCTGACTGGATGATCATGTGGGGTTGGGGCGCAATGAACCCAACTGCTATTAAAGAAGCTGCTAAAATCCGCTTCCCGATGGACAAGTTCATCGGAAACTGGTGGTCTTCAGCAAACGCTGACCTTGATTCAGTTGGTGCATCAGCGAAAGGCTATATCGGAGCTAACTTCTCAGGTATCGGCACTGATTTCCCAGCGGTTCAAGACGTGATCAAACACGTTGTAGACAAAGGCAATAGCCAAGTAGCTAGCAAAGACGACGTTGGTAAGGTTCTCTACAACCGTGGCTTGTTTAACGCTGTGATCGTGGCTGAAGCAATCCGTGCCGCACAGGAAGCAACTGGCAAAAAGGCTATCACTGGCGAAGACATGCGTCTTGGTCTGGAGAAATTTGACCTTTCCGAAGCTCGCCTGAAAGAGATCGGTCTTGAAGGCTTTACAGCTCCGATCAAGGGCTCATGCTCAGACCATGAAGGTGCTGGCTCTGTGTTTATTCAACAGTGGAATGGTTCGGCTTTCGAGAAAATCACCGATCCGATCCCACCAATGACAGAAGTTGTTCGCCCACTTCTGGTTGAAGCAGCGGAAAAATATGTTTCCGAACAAGCAGACTGGAAAACTCAGACCTGCGGATAATATAAAATCATGCAGCCCCGGAATTATCCGGGGTTGCGACTCTTAGTTCTGTTAATTTCCGGAAGTAAATCAATGAGTGTTGCTGAGAACCTTCAATCAGAAGCTGCTGATACCGTATTGTCGATCAATAATATCGAGGTCATTTACAATCACGTTATTCTGGTTCTTAAAGGTGTTTCCCTTACTGTCCCGAGAGGTGGTATTGTGGCTATTCTGGGTGCAAACGGCGCCGGTAAAACCACGACCCTTCGTGCTGTTTCCAACCTTCTTCATGGTGAAAGAGGAGAAGTTACTAAAGGAAACATCGTTTTTGACGGGGATGAGGTACAATCCCTGACGCCAAACGAACTCGTCCGCAAAGGATGTATTCAGGTGATGGAAGGGCGCCACTGTTTCGGACATTTGACTATCGAGGAAAATCTTCTCACGGGAGCTTATACGAGAAAAGATGGCAATAGCGCAGTTAAAGATCACCTCGACCTGGTTTATCAGTATTTCCCCAGGCTCAAGGAACGCAGAAAAGCGCAAGCCGGTTATACCTCTGGTGGTGAGCAGCAAATGTGCGCGATTGGCCGCGCCCTAATGTCAAAACCAACAATGATCTTGTTGGACGAACCATCGATGGGCCTTGCTCCCCAATTGGTGGAAGAGATTTTTGAAATTGTCAGCAACTTGAACACAAAAGAAAATGTGTCATTCCTGCTTGCTGAGCAAAATACCAACATCGCCCTTAAATACGCAACTTATGGCTATATCCTTGAGTCTGGTCGCGTGGTCATGGACGGTGACGCCAAGGAATTGCGGGAAAATGAGGACGTTAAGGAATTTTATCTGGGCGTCGGTGGCGAAGGTCGCAAATCATTTAAGGATGTTAAGCATTACCGCCGTCGCAAACGTTGGCTGGCTTAAATTTTTAAGCGGAGATGAAAGGGTGCCTGAACCGTGGGAGTACTCGCACTTATTGGCGTAGCCCTTCTCCTTGTTGCTGTGTTCGGACCGCAATATTGGGTGCGGTATGTGATCAAGAAACACAGTGTTGAACGTGAAGATTTTCCCGGTACAGGCGGTGAACTGGCAAGCCATTTATTAGCTGAATTTAAAATTGATGAT
>CAWUJF010000071.1:0-10045 GCA_963922405.1 uncultured Hyphomicrobiales bacterium
GAAATCCATGGAGCCGCAGCGCGCGGATCGCCTTGATCCATCATCCAGGCTGCCTTAAGGCAAAGTAAACGGGCCTGCTCAATCTCCATGCGGCAATTGGCAATGATATCAAAGTTGGCACCCAATTGGGCTAGACGTTTGCCAAAAGCCTCACGGCGCACGGATCTGACGCACATTTCTTCCAAAGCCCGCTCAGCTTGGCCAATCGCTCTCATACAATGGTGAATTCGGCCCGGCCCAAGTCTACCCTGAGCGATTTCAAACCCTCTACCTTCCCCAAGCAGCAGATTTTCAGCTGGAACGCGCACATCTTTGAATCTGATATGCATATGCCCGTGTGGTGCATCATCATGTCCGTAAACCTGCATCGGGCGTAATATCTCAATGCCATCGCTTGCTGCATCCACAATTATCTGGCTGTGTTGCGCGTGCTTGGGACGATTCTCATCTGGTGTACTCACCATCACAATGTAAACAGCACAACGCGGATCACCAGCACCCGACGACCACCATTTCTCACCGTTGAGAACGTAAGAGTCTCCATCCCGCACACATGACATGGAAATGTTGGTGGCATCAGAAGAAGCCACATCAGGCTCAGTCATCAAATAGGCTGAGCGAATTTCTCCCTCGAGCAAACGAGATAGCCATTTTTCTTTGTGTTCGTCATTCCCATAACGCTCAAACACCTCCATATTCCCGGTATCCGGCGCGCTGCAATTGAATACTTCCGCAGCCAGATGGGACTTGCCCATTTCCTCAGCCAGATAGGCGTATTCCACAGTGGTCAGACCATAACCGCGCTCCGAATCGGTCAACCAGAAGTTCCACAACCCGCGCTCCTTGGCCTTGGCTTTCAAACCTTCAAGGATCTCAGATTGACGAGGGGTGTAAGTCCATCGGTCACCTTTTTCCACTTCTTCAAGAAATTCATCATCCAAGGGAATGATTTCCTCAGCAACCATCTTTGAGACCTTTTCATGGATGGGGAGCAACCTTTCGGTCATACCCAGGTCCATTACAGCTGCTTTTGGGGATTCAGACATATTTTTCTCCGGTAATAATTTAATTTTTTAGCCAATTGCCCTTTACGAATACGTCAAAGTTTGAGCATTGTGCAGACCATCGTGTCAATCGAAATTACGTCTGCGGAGTGAAATGATGAGCATACTTGAAGAACTCTTTTCCATCAAAGGAAAAACTGCGCTGGTTACCGGTGCCGCAACTGGCATTGGTCGTATGGCCGCAACAGCACTGATTAGAGCAGATGTAAATGTGCTGATCGCGTCAAGAAAAGGCGATGCCTGTGAAGCCGTTGCTGCAGAGCTGAACCAGCTGGGTGGTGGCACAGCAACTGGGTTCGCGGGAGATGTGAGCAGTGAGGAAGGTGTCACAGACCTGGTAAATGAGGTCAAATCCCGCACCGATAGTCTTGATATTCTCATCAATAATGCAGGTGTTAGCTGGTGCCAACCGCTGGATGAATTCCCTTATGCTGCCTGGAACAAGGTCATGGGTGTGAATGTGACTGGATTGTTCCATCTCACCAAAGAGTTGCTACCTCTTTTAGAAAAATCAGCAAGCCTTGAGGATCCCGCTCGGGTGATCAACCTGGGTTCAGTTATGGGAACAGCACCACTGGCAGATGGTGCATACTCCTATTCAGCATCGAAAGCTGCAGTTCACCACCTGACTAAGATACTTGCCAGAGAAATGGCAGAAAAACATATTACATTCAACGCCTTCGCGCCCGGCCCGTTTCAAAGCAAGATGACAGCATTTGCCACCACAACGGATGCGCAAGTGGAAAAAGTAGGAAAAGGCGTGCCGATAGGTAGGATCGGCTCACCGGAAGACATTGCTGGCGCCACACTGTATCTTTGCAGTAGGGCCGGGGCTTATGTGACCGGCGCTATAATACCGTTAGACGGTGGCATTCACGTCAATCCGGAACGTGACTTATTTAAACAGGGAGAATAACCATGGAAAAGATTGCTATTGCCGACCTTCAAGCGCAGGCCGGTGAACTTAAGTGTACTTCACCTTGGGTCGATATTACCCAAGACCTGGTCAATACATTTGCTGACGCAACACATGATCACCAGTTCATCCATGTGGATCTGGAAAAGGCAAAAATGACACCATTCGGCGGAACAATCGCTCACGGTTTCCTATCCCTTTCTCTATTATCGAAATTTGCAAGTGATTGCCTGCCAGGAGTTGAAGGTGCCGTAATGGGAATCAATTACGGGTTTGATAAAGTGCGGTTTCTAATGCCGGTACCGGCAACTGCAAAACTACGCGGACATTTCAAATTACTGGAATGCGGAGAGCGCAAACCTGGCGAATATCTTTCAAAATATGAAGTTTCTGTTGAAATTGAAAATAATGAAACACCAGCCTTGGTCGCTGAATGGCTAACGCTGACTGTAGTTAGATAAGGAAGAACCAAATATGACAATTTCATTTGATGGGCAGGTCGCAATTGTGACCGGCGCTGGTAATGGCCTCGGCCGTTCGCATGCACTGGAGCTGGGCAAACGCGGTGCCAAAGTCGTGGTAAATGACTTTGGTGGTGCTCGTGACGGTACTGGCGGAGAAATGGGTCCTGCTGAAAAGGTTGTACAGGAAATCATCGAAGCTGGCGGAGAAGCAATCGCGAATGGTGCCAACGTGGCCAACTATTCTGATTGTGAGGCAATGGCAGCACAGGCGATGGAGAAATGGGGTCGGATTGACGTTCTCATCAATAATGCCGGTATTTTGCGTGATAAATCCTTTGGCAAATTGGAAATGGAAAACTGGAACATCGTTGTGGATGTGCACCTGACCGGTTCTGCCAATTGTTCAAGAGCTGTTTGGAACCACATGAAGGACCAGAATTACGGCCGGATTCTCATGACGACTTCCACTTCCGGTATTTATGGCAATTTTGGCCAGGCAAACTATGGTGCGGCTAAACTAGGCCTTGTGGGATTGATGAACACGCTCTGCATCGAAGGTGCAAAGAACAATATTCAGATCAATTGTATTTCACCAACTGCCGCAACCCGCATGACCGAGGATATTCTCACCGAAGACATGCTGGCAAAGCTTGATCCGAAATTTGTAACGCCGGCTGCTGTTTTCCTTGTAAGTAGTGAAGCGCCAAATCACACGGTGATGTTTGCCGGCGCGGGTAGTTACACAACGATGCAGATAAGTGAAAGTGCAGGCATGCATTTGGCAGAAGAAGATCGCAACGCGGACGGTGTAGCCGCTAACTTTGCCGCTATTTCCGACATGTCGAACCCAGATGTTTTCTACTCAGGTACAGAACATGTGGTAAAAGTAGTTAAAATGGCTGAGTAGGAGACCCACAATGAGATCAGCAGTAATTGTATCCACCGCCCGCACCCCAATCGGCAAAGCCTATCGCGGCGCATTCAACGACACTCAAGCTCAAGAGCTGGGTGGCCACGCAATTTCGAGTGCCGTCGAGCGTGCCGGCGTTGAAAAGGAAGAAGTTGATGACGTAATCATGGGTGCTGCCCTGCAACAGGGCTCCACCGGAACCAACGTAGCAAGACAGTCAGCGCTTAGAGCTGGTCTGCCCACTTCAGTCGCGGCCATGACAATTGACCGCCAGTGTTCATCAGGGCTCATGGGCATTGCAACAGCTGCCAAACAAATCATCTCCGATGGCATGACAGTGACAGTTGGTGGTGGTCTGGAATCCATTTCTTTGGTTCAGAATGAAAACATGAACCTGCACCGCGGTGTAGATCCATGGCTTAAGGAAAACATTCCAGCCACTTATATGAGCATGATTGAAACGGCTGAAATCGTTGCAGACCGCTATGGCATCACTCGTGAACAACAAGACGAATTTGCACTGCAATCCCAGATGAAAACCGCTGCTGCTCAACAGGCAGGTAAGTTTGATGACGAGATTGTTCCACTCAAGTCCACAATGAAAGTCATGGACAAGGAAACAAAAGAGATTTCCGACGTGGAAGTGACACTTGAAAAAGATGAAGGAAACCGCCCCACCACAACACTGGAAGGCCTGCAAAGCCTGCAACCAGTTTTCAAAGGCGGGCAGCAGATCAAAGAGGGCAACTACATCACTGCTGGGAATGCATCTCAATTGTCAGATGGCGCATCTGCTTCTGTCTTGATGGAAGCTTCAGAAGCGGAAAAGCGCGGAATACAGCCTCTTGGTATTTACCGCGGAATGGCAGTAGCCGGTTGTGATCCTGATGAAATGGGTATCGGCCCGGTCTTTGCAATTCCTAAACTGCTGAAAGCGCATGATCTCACTGTCGATGACATTGATCTTTGGGAGCTCAATGAAGCATTTGCAAGCCAATGTCTGTACTGTCGTGACAAATTGGGCATCGACCCAGAGAAATACAATGTGAACGGCGGCGCGATTTCTATTGGTCATCCTTACGGAATGTCAGGTGCCAGAATGACCGGTCACGCTCTTATCGAAGGCAAACGACGCGGTGCAAAATTGGTCGTGGTGACCATGTGCATCGGTGGCGGCATGGGTGCTGCCGGCTTATTCGAAGTAGCTTAAAGTTCAGATAATAGAATAGCAGGCGCATTAAAATGCGCCTGCTTGAATTGAAGCCTTAGAGTGCTTCAACAATTTGCATTACAAGACTGCCGTCAACTTTGATTGGGCCATCTTCCTTCGCACCCAATGTATATTCAAAGATTCCGGTTTCCACGCCACCTTTTTCAGCGTGAAGCATCAGCATAACTTTCTCACCTTTTTCCACCTTACCGGTAAGAATTGCAGTGACATTTGTGTTCACGCCAGCTTTCAGAGGGGAATGTCCTACAACAGGGCCCGGCTTACCATTTTCCTTGATACGATGAACAACCATCCATCCGTTTTCACCAGCAACAATCTTGTCAGCAGTAACAGTACCACCTGACATATCCTGATTTTTGCCTTCGACTTTCAGTCCACCGGCATGTGCCAATCCGGCTGTCATCACGAGCGTCGCAACTGCAACAGTAACTTTTCTAAACATTTTTCTCTCCATAGAATTGGTGTTTTTTATTGGGCCCACATAAGAAACACCGCAGCTCGGAAAATAGTTGCAGGATCACGAAAAGGTTACTGTTTGGGAGCTGGAAGTTGTTAAATCTAGATCGTTTTACCAGGAGAAATATCTCTCGCATCCAGCTTTAAGTGGATCAGGCAAGGTCCTTCATTTGAAAGGGCTTTTTCCAATACACCGGAGAACTCTTCATCGCTCCAAACTGAGTATGCGTCAGCACCATAAGATTTTGCCCAGGCTTTGAAATCCGGATTTTTCATACCAGTACCTGAAACCCTTCCTGGATATTCCCGTTCCTGATGCATACGGATTGTGCCGTATACTCCATTGTCGCAGACAATAACTTTCACATTCAGATTGTGTTCGCACACGACGCCAAATTCCTGACAGTTCATCTGAAAACAACCGTCACCAGCCAACACCACTACAGTCTTGTCGGGATTTCGTTTTGCCGCGGCAACTGCGGCAGGGAGACCATATCCCATCGACCCAGATGTGGGCGCAAGTTGTGTTCCCCATCTGTATCGATAAAACCGGTGCAGCCAGATCGCATAGTTTCCTGCCCCGTTACAAAGTATTGCATCTTGCGGAAGCCTGTCTCGTAGAACACCAATGCAGTGGCTCATCGTCACATCACCCACACCTGCAGGCGGTGTTTGGGTCCATTCAAGATACGAGGCATGAGCATCATCAGCTTGCTGCTGCCAGTTTTTGGTGGCATCCCACTCAAGAATTGAACTGAGAAATGTTCCCGGTGTGGCATTGATCGCAATCTCTGGAACATAGATACGACCCAACTCCTCCGCACCTGGATGCACGTGAACCAAACCTTTCCCATCACCGGGAATATCAAGCAGCTCAAATGACTGGCTTGGATTTTCACTGAACCTGCAACCAAGCAATAGAAGACAGTCAGAATTCGCCACCCGCTCCTTCAACTTCGGGTTAATGCCCAAGCCCACATCCCCGGCATAATTTGGATGATTTGCATCCATAAGCTGCTGACGCCGGAAAGATAGCCCGACCGGAATCCCCCACTGCTCACTGAATTTCGTCAGCAGTTCTGAATCCTCCTCACGCCATCGGGATCCACCGGCAACAATCATCGGCTTTTCAGATTTTTCCAGAAGTTTCACATATGCCTCGAGACTACCCAATGTGGGAGCAGGATCTGCAACTGTAATCATCGGGGCTGGTAATGCATCTTCAATAGATGTTTCCGTCAACATATCCTCAGGGAGTGCAATGACCACAGGGCCTGGCCGGCCGGAGAGCGCCACGTGCCACGCATGAGAAACTATCTCGGGGATACGGCTGGGATCATCTATTTCCTCCACCCATTTGGCGACAGATCCGTAGAAAGCGCGATAATCCATTTCCTGAAACGCTTCCCGACCGCGCATTTTGCGTCCGATTTGCCCAACAAACAGGATCATCGGGGTTGAATCCTGACGGGCAATATGAACACCGCAAGCTGCATTAGTAGCACCCGGCCCTCTTGTCACCATGCATATGCCAGGCCTTCCAGTCATCTTTCCGTCAGCCTCCGCCATCGCGGAGGCTCCTCCCTCATTACGCGAAATTACAGCATCGATCCCGGATTCATATAATCCGTCCAAAACTGCGAGGTAACTTTCACCCGGCACACAGAAAACACGACTTACGCCTTGGTTTTTCAAACACTTGACAAGTAGATGGCCCGCATTCTTCATATTAGTTCACCAGTATCTTTAGATTTTTCTAGCTATTTTCATTCAATTGAAAGTCTAAAACTTATTAGATGAAAGAATTGATTTTTCATCCTTTGCGTGTAAATTAGGCGTGCGGAAGTTCAGGGTGCCCCAGCCTATCAAGCCCTGAAAAGGAAGTCTAAAAAGCCCTAAGCTTTTTTTGCTTTTTAATTCTGCGCGTGGGGTCGGCACTCGCAGGAGTACTGACCCCATTGCTGTTTTGTGGGCGATAGATTTAATGATCAGCAATTTAGCTCCCAAAACTCCCATTTTTCTTCATTGAGGAAATCTCTTCGGCGTCAAATCCGAGCTCATCGAGAACTTCATCCACATGTTGTCCTTGCAAGGGAGGTTCCCGATATATGTGCGCAGGAGACTCCGAAAAATGTATCGGATTATTGATTGCCAGATACTGCCCTTCGGATGGATGAGCTCTTTCCTCAAAGAAACCTGTTTCACTAAGTTGAGGATCCTTCAGCACAGTTTTTAAATCATGCACTTTCATACAGGGCACTTGTTGCTCAGCCAGTATCTGCATCCATTCATCAGTGGTCTTTAACAGCGCTACCTCTTCCAGTACCTTGTACAGGTCAGTTATGTTTTTGGTTCGCTCAACATAGGTGGAGTAGCGTTCATCCTCCATTAGATTTTCCCGCCCCCCATGGGCTAGCAACCGTCGCCAGTTTTCGTTTGAATACGGCATCAAAGCGATGTACCCGTCCTTTGTGCGATAGGGCTTGCGGTTCGGATTTATTGAACGTGTATACGCAATCGGCTCACGAGGCGGTACGAATGTATGTCCGTAAAGATTTTCAGCCAGTGTAAATGAAACCATACATTCCATCATCGGCACTTCTATAAACTGACCTTTACCAGTACGTTCCCGGTGAAGAAATGCTGCTAACATGGCATAGGCTGCATGCAAGCCAGTGGTTTTGTCAGCAACCAGCCCGGGAAAATATCGGGGTTCGGTAGAACCATCCTGCATAGGGATCATAAACGCTGCACCGGAAGCGGCTTGCACCAGGTCATCATATGCCTGACGTTCAGCATAATGACCTTTTGAACCATATCCCACTGCATGACAGTAGATGATTTCCGGATTTATTTTACGGACACTTTCATAATCGAAACCGAGACGACGCATTCCCCCTGCCCTGATATTGTGAATGAATCCATCACAGGATTTGATCAGCCGTGTGAGAACTTCCTTTGCATCCTGATCTTTCAGATCCAGCGTTACAGCGCGCTTATTCCTGTTGATAGTAAGGTAGATCGGCCCCATGCCTTTAGAAACATGCGGTCCTGCATGGCGCATAATGTCCCCTTCAGGACTTTCAACTTTGATGACATCAGCCCCCAAGTCTCCCAACAACTGGGTACAATATGGTCCAAGGACAACGGAGGTGAGATCTATAATTCGATAGCCCGTTAGTGGGCCCTGCTTTTTTGTTTCTTCCATTTCGCGACTATTGGCGAAACTTTCATCGAGTTCAAGCAGAAGATTTCAGGAAAGACAAATCTGTTTTGCCGAGGTGAAAAGCTTTGCCAAATCCTCCGTTCAGCTGTGCTCTCTCCACTTCCAGCGGATAAAATCCGAAATCGGTGAAATCGATGTATAATTCAGCTTTTGGATGAACCTCCAAAAACCTGCTTCTAAGCGCCGGGCGACGTTCGGAATCGTTCGCTAATCGGGATGCGGCACCAATCAGTGTAATTCGTGGATGTGCAAGACCGTCCCCTTTACCAGGTTCTCCAAACAAGATTGAGCAACGTTTATCATTTGCAAGACACTGAGAGTGAACCGATAAATCCGAGGCCAGAAAAACCACACCGAAATTTTCCATAAAAGCCAACGCGATCCTGCTGACAATCGGAAATCCTGTACCAACCTCGTTGACAGCGATCACCCCGTAACGGTTTTCCACCACCAGTTTACGCGCCAAATCTCGCGCTTCATCGGTAGTTTCATTGATTGGGTTTCTTTTTTCCACCATTAGAACTGGATTTCCTTGTTCACATAACCGACCTACATCACTATAAGATAATGCAAAAATCGTGGAGGAGAACCACCTATGCTCGGACAAATGATGGAACGCCAGCTATTGATCTCGGATATCCTTGATCATGCTGCACGTTATCATGGTGACACAGAAGTCGTTTCAGTTAACACAGACGGAACGCAAACCAGAACAAATTATTCGAAAGTGAATGCTCGGGCAAAGAAGCTCGCCTCTGCATTAAACAAGCGGGGTATGAAAAGATCCGATCGTATTGGAACCCTCGCGTGGAACAATTATCGTCACCTTGAAGCCTACTACGGAATATCAGGTGCTGGATTTGTGGCTCACACCATCAATCCAAGACTGTTTCCTGAGGAACTCATCTATATTGTCACCCATGCGGAAGACCGTATGGTTTTCTTTGATGCAACCTTCATCCCGCTTGTTGCAGCATTGAAGGATAAGTTGCCAGGTGTCGAAAGCTGGATGCTGCTTGAGGCACGCAGTGATGAAGTGGCAAACGAACATCCATGGATTGAGTTTTATGAAGAACTGCTCACCGAAGGCGATGATGATTATGATTGGCCTGACGATTTGGACGAACGTTCAGCCTCATCACTGTGCTACACATCAGGAACAACAGGAAACCCAAAAGGAGTTCTTTACTCCCATCGCTCCACACTGTTGCATGCGATGATGTCAGCAACTCCTGATGTTATGAACTTCTCAGCAAAAGACTGCCTGCTACCTGTGGTGCCCATGTTCCATGTAAACGCCTGGGGTTCACCTTATGCAGCCGCGATGGTTGGTGCCAAACTCGTGATGCCAGGACCTGGTCTGGATGGTAAAAGTCTTGCGACGCTCTTCAATGATGAGAAGGTAACAATTTCAGCAGGTGTACCTACGATTTGGGCGGGACTGATTCAGTACCTGGAAGAAACAGGCACAATGCTTCCACACATGAACAGAACAATCATTGGCGGTTCCGCTTGCCCGCCAGCCATGATCGATAAGTTTCGTGACATCTACGAAGTTGAGGTCCTGCACGCTTGGGGCATGACAGAGATGTCACCCCTGGGAACTGTCAACAATCTAAAGAACAAGCACCTGGACATGGACGAGACATCACAAAAAGCGTTGCGTGAAGGACAAGGGCGCCCACCATTACTGATGGAACTCGGCATTTTTGATGATGAGGACAACCAACTACCGAATGACGGCGAAACTCAGGGCAACTTGTTCTGTCGCGGACCAT
>CAWUJF010000072.1:0-10033 GCA_963922405.1 uncultured Hyphomicrobiales bacterium
GGAGAGAAATTCACTGCTCTTTATGTGTGCCCGTTTGCCTATGCGCCCGATGGGGAAGCAGCAGAAGGTGGTGTTTCCGGGCTTGTGGCGAATGGTTCTCAATGGCTGATCGGCAAACTTCTAATGTTCCAGGCCAACGATTTACCGCTGGATTGGATGCATTCAAGAATAATCGGGTTTATTGAACAGGTTCAGGAACAGAATTCCATTCCGGATAACGGTGCTGAATTTGGAATGATTGACGGTGAAGTGATCCGCGTTAGCCATCAAAATGAACCGGAAGCAGAGTTACAGCAGATTATTTTGACATTTGAATCTTCACCAGAGGTGTCTGTTGTACATAGTGAAGAAGAAGTATCGCAAGTTTCAGAACCTGAGCCAGCGGCTGAAACGCCAGCTGAAGAAACTCCAGCAGATGCAGCCTCCAGTGAGACACCGGCTGAACCTGTGTTGGAGCCGCATAATGAAACAGATCACGCGCCAGCTGACACGCAGATGGCTGAGCCTGGTGAAGCAGTAATGACTTCCCAGCCAGTTCAGGATGCTGCTTCCGCAGTTCAAGAACCGGTTGAACCGGAAGCACCTGCAATAGCAGTAGCTGAACCAGAGGAAGTTGCAGCAGTGGTTGAGACAGTTGAAGTTTCGATGTCTGCGGAAGCACAACCAGAGATGCAACCAGAAGCAGCAGTAGAGGAACAGCCAGAACCAACAGCAGAGACGCAGCCAGACCCGGCAGCGGAGGTTCATTCAGAACCACAAGCAGAACAGCAATCGGTGGATCAGGGTGAAGCTTCTGAGCCAAAGGAGCCACAGCCGGAACCAAATGTGGTGAAGAACCCGGTAGCTGCCAGTTTGAAAGATCTTGCTGAAGAATTGAGAACCGGTGGAGTGGGGAATGCTGCTCTCGATACGAGTAATAACCCGGCACAGCAACAATCCAGCCCGGCACCTGCTTCACCAACTGCGGAAGCGTCATCTCAAGACATGCAGAATATGAGCATGAACGACATCGTGGCGTCGGTTTCTTCAGGTCCAGACAATGGTGTGGAATTAACTGATCAGTCCCAAACAGCTGCCATGAAACCAGATGATGCACCTGTGGTTGCGCAAAATGAAATACCAGCTGGTGCACCTCCGGTTGAGATGCATGATCCTGAAGTAGAAAGTGAATTTCAGGAGGCATTGAAAGAAGAACCTGCCGATCCGAATTCACCACAGCAAGCACCAATGCCTCTGGTTCAACAGGCGATGGCTGAAGCGGCACTTCAAGCGGAGCAACAGGGCAATCAGCCTCAGAGAGGTGTATCAAATCTTGATAATTTCCGCGCCCTTGCGCAAAGAGGAAATGCAAGGGTTCGGATGGCCGAAGCGGCCGAAGATAAAAAGGAAAGTTTTTTCCAAAAGGCAGCCGGGCTCTTTTCCCGTAAATAGTTGATATTTTGTGCTAGTTTCGCAGTTAGACAATAATTCGGCTGCTCAATTTAATGATTGAGCAGCCGATTTGTTTCGAATTTCCGTTTATTTCTAGCCGTTCTTGGCTTCTTCCAGATTAAGCTTCAACCACTGTTCGACTTTGGTGATCAGCTTGTTCGGTGATACCGGTTTAGAAAGATAGTCATCCATTCCTGCATCAATACAGCTTTCCATATCTCCTTTCAGGGCATGGGCTGTAACACCAACGATTGGTGTGTGTGCGATTTTATTGTCTCTTTCAAACTTGCGGATCGCTCTTGTTGCTTCCTTGCCGTTCATTTCAGGCATTGAAACATCCATCAGGATCATTCTTGGGGATCTTGCCTGGAATTCTGCGAAAGCCAGTCTTCCGTTTTCCACGATCATGAAGTTGAGGCCGGTGCTTTCCAGTATCTGTCGGAATACAATCTGGTTCACCTCATTATCTTCTGCAACAAGGATATCCAATTGCTGGTCTTGTTGTTGTGCTTGAGCATTCGCCTGTTGCTCAGCCTGTAGGGCAGGTGAGCTTGTCTGGATCGGATCTGCTACCGGTTTTGGTGCGATCCTTACCTTGAGATTCGCCCTGCTGTTGGCGATTACCTGGAGAATTGTCTCCAGCAACATGGATGAGCGTGTGGGCTTGGTCAGATTGGCCTCTGCTCCCAGTTTTGTCAGACGCTGATTGGTCTGGCTACTATCCACCGATGTGAGCATGATTACCGGAATGTCTTTCAAAGCATCGTCTTCACGCATGGTTTGCAACACTTCAGCGCCACTCATTTCAGGCATTTGATAGTCCAGTATAACCAGATCAATCTTGATGCCCTGTTCAAGGGCAGCACGCATTACACGAATCCCCTCCATGCCTGTTCGGCTCGAAGCACTATCGAAATTCCAAGAGTTGAGCTGTTCGGTAAGGATAGACCGGTTTACTTCGTTATCATCGATGACCAGCACTGTCGCTCCGGATACGTCACCGGGAATAATTTTCGCAGGTTCTGCAGACTGGTGTGCAGGTAGGCTCACGTCAAAGGAGAATACTGAACCCTTGCCCACTTCACTTTCCACCTTCATCTCACCACCCATCAGGCGGATTAATGATGTGGCAATAGAGAGCCCCAGGCCGGTTCCCTCATGCTTTCTCGTGGCAGAAGTATCAACCTGACTAAATTTTTTGAACACCTGTGCCAGCTTATCTTTCGGAATGCCGATGCCCGTATCTTCTACCTGGACTTCCAGCTGGACAGTGTTGTCTTTGCTCACATATCCGTCCACGTTCACATATACATGGCCTTTTTCGGTGAACTTTACAGCATTCCCCAGGAGGTTTGTCACAATCTGTCTGATACGGCCCACATCACCTACCAACATTTTTGGTAGTTTCGGATCGACACGGACAATCAGTTCAAGGTCTTTTTCAGCAACCTTGGCAGACACCAGCGTAGCTACGTCTTCAATCGCTTCAGCGAGGTTAAATGGCGCGGGATCCAGTTCCATCTGACCCGCATCAATTTTAGAGAAGTCGAGAATGTCATTGATGATAGTGAGAAGTGAGGCGCCGGACTTAACGATTACATCGGTGAACATCTTCTGCTTTGTGTCGAGTTCCGTTGCGGCCAACAGTTCCGCCATGCCCATCACGCCATTCATTGGTGTGCGGATTTCATGGCTCATATTAGCAAGGAATTCAGATTTTGCGCGCTCAGCTGATTCAGCAATGTTCATTGCTTCCTCCAGCTCATTTTCCCGACGCTTGATCTCTGTGATGTCGCTGTAGGTTACAACCAGTCTACCATCATCACCGGCAACTGCTTCAACCAGTAGCATGTTTCCGTTTTTCATCGTTCTTTCAAGTTGATACGAAGAATTTTCGGAAAAATTATTGGCTATCTCTGTACGATATTTTTCTCTTGTTTCGTCGCTCTCATACTCACCCAGTTCTGTTTGCAATTGCAGAATGTCCTCACTGGTCATGCCAATATAGACGCGGTCTTCGGGAGCACCGACGAGCTCGAGGAATCTTGGGTTGAAATATTCCAGTTTCTTTTCATGGAAGAAAAGGATCCCCTGACGCATCACATTCGTGGAGGCAGAAAGGATTTGTGATGTCTTCTCCACATTTTCAACGGCTTCTTTAAGTTCCGCTTCTCGTTCCTTGGCAGATGTGATGTCTGTGAACGTTATGGTAAGACTGCTTGTCTTTTTGTCGGGAACACCGTCAACACGCAGTTTCTTGCCGCTTCTTGTGTTGCGTTCAATCTGGTAGGGCTCATATCGATCGATTACAGACTTGTGGCGGCCAACAAACGATTTGCCGACTTCAATATCGCCAAAATAACCTTGTTCAGCCTGCAGGTTCAGAAAATCTTCGATGTTCTGACCTTCAAACAAAATGGATTCCGGCACTTCGAGTAGTTCAAATACCTTCTTATTGAAGAACACAATTTTCCCGTGCTCAAACATGATGACACCCTGAGCCATCGCTTCAGCCATGTCGGTTTGGCGCTTGAGGGCCTTGGACATCTCAAGACGGGTTTCCTCAATTTCTATTTCGCGCTTTTTTACCTCTGTTATATCGGTATACGTTATAACAAGGCTGTTTTCCTTATCCTGCGGAACGGTATCGACACGGATGTGTTTGCCGGATGCCAGCGATCTCTCCAGGCTGTATGCTTCACCGGAAAGTGCCAAATCCAGGATTTCGTCAAGTTTTCGTTTCCCGGCAGTACCTTCGCCCAAATGCCCCTTGTCTCGAAGGAGCTCCATATAATTCTGGAAAGTTGTGACATTCTCCAACTCGTTCTCATCGAGGTCCAGCACGTCAAGGAACCTTGGGTTGAAGAGACGTAGCTTGCCCTTTTCGAATACTATCAGGCCCTGAACCATCACGTTGGTCATGTCTTCCATCAGCTCTGTGGTTGATTGAAGATCATTTTCACGTTTTTTAATATCAGTGATGTCTGAGTAAGTTATCACCAGGTTTTCGTCAGAATGAGGAATTACATCCACCCGCAAACTGACACCATAGGATGTATCTCGTTCAATGCTGTGCTTTTCACCGCTCAGCATCATTTCCTTGTTTTTTCGGATTACATCATCACTGGCAAAATGACCCTTTTCCTTCAGGATTTCCAGATAGTCGTCATAGCTCATGCCTGACTTGAGATCATGTTCTGAAAGTTTAAGGAGCTCAAGAAGAGTAGGGTTGAAGAACCGAAGTGTCTCCCTGTCGAAGACAGCTATGCCCTGAACCATGGATTTGGTTGTTTCTTCCAGAAGGTCTGAGGCAGCTTCCAGTTCTTCTTCGCGTTTTTTAAGTTCTGTAATATTGGCACGAATGCCTACTAGTTCACCGTCTTCTGTTCTGAAGTCGTGCTGGCGTATCCACTCGCCATCATGGCGCTGGAAAACCTTAACGAAACCAGTGTCGCTTTTCCGTTGCTCGATAAGCTGGTCAACAAATTCGCGCTCCTTGCCTTCAATGCCAGGAATAATGCCGGATTTGGCGATGTTCATGGTCATGTCATCATAGGATTCGCCTTCGATAACAAATTTTGCCGCTTCTCCGAATTGCTCGCGAAATGCGTCGTTGCAAATAGCCAAGCGGTCTTCTTTGTCGAATATTACGAAGCCCTCATTCATGGCATTTATGGCATTTGTTAATCGGTTTTGAGCCTGTTCTGCAATGTTCTTGGCTTCTTCCAGCTCCTGTTCACGCTGCTTGAGCTCTGTCACATCAGTTCTGAGGCCGACCAAATTGCCGCTTTCAGCGCGACTGTCGCTTTGCTGGATCCATTTTCCGTGTTCAAGCTCAATCGTATTGAGAAAAGTCTCGTTTTTCTTTCGTTGCTCCTCGAGCTTTGAGATGTAATCGTCCACGTTTCCGTCGACACCACGAATGTTTCCACTGGAAACCATGTCTCTTGTGATTTCGGAGTATGTTCGTCCCTCTTTGACGAATTTGGTTCCATCACCAAGTTGTTTTTTGTAGGCGGAGTTACACATCAGAAGCTTGTCGTCCTTGTCATACAGGACAAAGCCATCCTTCATCGCCTCAATAGTATCTTCTATTGAAATTTCAGCTTTTTGCAGATCACTGCTATTATCGTCTTTTGCCATTTAGCCATTCCAGAACTGCGTTTTTGAAATGCAAAAACGCAGACGCCCGAAGCCCCACCTTCTCCAGAATTAAAGAATCAAGAGAAATTTGAATTCTTTGGCGAGTTTCGTAAAAATTGGTATACAGAAGGTTACCAAAGGGGGGTTGAGATGATCATTATTGACCAAATTCGGCAATGGATTGAGCAGGATAATTCCGTAAAGAGAGTTGCTGAGGATTTGCAACTTACTTCAGAACTTATTCTTCTGGTGAGGATGATCTTCGCAGACGGGATTTTGCGTCCAGAAGAACTCAGTCTTTTCAAGCAGTTATGCCAAACTGCCTTTGGCATTCCTGAGACTGAGGTGCCCAATGTGATCAAATACCTTCAGGAGTTTGGCTATGAAACATCGGTCAGTGATGCTGCTGCCATGTTTGCCGACATGGACCTTGAAAGAAAACAAAAATTAATGGTGCATATGCTTAGTATCGCCAAGGCGGACGATGTTATTCGCCCACAAGAAGCAGAACTGATTCGCAATGTGGCGAATTTGCTTGGACTTTCAGCTGATGATTTCACTGCAATCGGACATGAATAGGATTCATGATTGATGTCGTAATTTATGTGTTGAGCGGCGTGAAAAGGTTTGACCGTTTGCCGCTTCCTCATTACTGCTAAATGATGATAGTGCTCTGGGCAAAGAGCTGAGAATAATACCGGTGCGGTTGACCCAAACAGGGAACCAATACGGTGACTGTCAAACGGGTGGTGGGTATTTGTAGATTCGCCGCTGCGCCTCGATTTTTGCCTGAGACAGCAAATGATAACCAAGGGCAAGAATATGCGACTCAAACTTTTCTTCACATCTGCAATACTGTTTTTGGCAAACGCCGGTTTTTCCCATGCGCATGTGGGGCATTTGGGAGAAGTGGCTGGACATGCTCACTGGATTGGTCTGGGAGCTGTTGTTGTGGCAGGGGCAATTGCTGTGGCTGTTGGAAAGCTATCGGGTAAAAAGAGTGATGCAGAAGAGCAGGAACCGGAGGCGGAGACTGCAGAAGAATCTGTAGCGTAGGAGGTTAGAATGACCGAGAAACTGGGCATTATGGTATGTGGCCATGGCAGCAGAAACCAAAACGCTGCAAAGGAGTTTTCCAAGGTTGCCACAGGTTTGAGAAATCTGTTTCCGCATCTGCCAGTGGAATACGGTTATCTGGAATTTTGTAATCCCGTCATTCATTCAGGATTGGACAAGCTGAAAGAGCAGGGTGTCACAAGAGTGCTTGCTGTTCCCGGGATGCTGTTTGCCGCCGGGCATGCAAAAAATGATATTCCATCTGTTCTCAATACCTATCAGGCTCAAAATCCAGGCATGAAGATCGATTATGGACGCGAGCTGGGTGTTGATCTGAAGATGATCAGGGCTGCAGGAGCGCGTATTCAGGAAGCTATTGACAGTTGTGATACAGATGTTTCCCCACACGAAACACTTTTGATGGTCGTGGGAAGAGGATCATCTGACCCGGACGCAAACTCCAATGTTTCCAAGGTTATGCGTATGGTCTGGGAAGGCATGGGATTTGGCTGGGGTGAAACCTGTTATTCCGGCGTTACTTTTCCGCTTGTGGAGCCGGGCCTCGAACATGCTGCTAAACTGGGATACAAACGGATTATCGTCTTCCCGTATTTCCTGTTTACCGGAGTTTTGATCAAGAGGATCTACTCCTACACAGATGAGGTTGCTGCACGCCATCCTGGTATTGAGTTTGTGAAAGCCGGATATCTCAACGACCATCCACTGGTGCTGGATACGTTCAAGGACCGGGTCAATGAAATCCTTGAAGGCACTGCGGTAATGAATTGCCAGATGTGCAAGTATCGTGATCAGGTACTTGGGTTTGAGGCTCAGGTGGGCCTTGCGCAGGAAAGCCACCACCATCATGTGGAAGGTATTGGTGGGTGACTTGAGAATTGCCCCTGCAATGGCGACTGCGATGCCTCTTGCCGGGATGAGGAGTTCTGCAAGAAGCATAATCTCCCATGGACACCGGTTCACAGCCATGATCACCACCACCATCATGACCATGATGATGATCACTCCCATGATCACGACCACGATCATCACCATCATCATGACCACCATCACCATCCGTATCCACATGCTGATCACCCGCACGGTCCGGAAAGCATGAAGAAAAACTAATGAATTCCGAAGGTTATGAGTATGTGCGGGATCCTGCGGAAATTTATGCGCAGTCCTTTGCCACTGTAGAGCGTGAGGCAGACCTGAGCCGGTTGCCAGCGAATATGCGCTCTGTGGCAACACGGCTTATTCATTCCTGCGGGATGATCGATATTCTGGATGATCTTCATTTCAGCGAAAACGCAGCAGCCTCAGGAATTGACGGATTTCGGAACGGTGCGACGGTGCTTTGCGATGTGGAGATGGTCAGGGCTGGTATAATCCCGGGCTTTCTTCCAACCGGGACAAAGGTGATTTGTACTTTGAACGACGAACGCGTGCCGGAGCATGCCAAAGCTATTGGCAACACACGATCAGCCGCAGCAATTGATTTCTGGAAAGAGGAACTTGAAGGCGCAATCGTTGTAATCGGTAATGCGCCCACTGCGTTGTTCAGACTGCTTGAGCTGATTGATGCAGGCGCGCCGAAGCCGGCTTTGGTGATTGGAATACCGGTGGGTTTTATCGGTGCGGCTGAGTCAAAACAGGCACTTGCCGAGAATTCTTCAGATGTTGATTTCATCACTGTTCATGGTCGCCGAGGTGGTTCTGCCATGGCTTCCAGTGTGGTCAATGCATTGGCGCGGGAATTGTCATGAGCGTCTGGTTGGATATTATCGGGATTGGAGAAGATGGTGAAGCAGGGCTTTCTCCGTCAGCGCTTCAATGCCTGGAAAAGGCTGAGGTTATCGTGGGCGGCGACCGTCACCACAAGCTCACGATGAACCAGGATGCCGAGCGTATTGCATGGCCTTCACCTTTTGATGCGATGATTGACGCGCTCAAGTCCCACAAGGGCAAGCGGATTGTGGTGCTGGTGACCGGTGATCCGCTCTGGTACTCGGTCGGTGCGAGAATACTGAAGTCCATACCGTCAGATGAGGTCCGGTTTCATCCGCAACTTTCTGCGTTTCAATGGGCTTCTGTGCGCATGGGATGGAGCCTTGCTGATCTCGACACAGTGACCATCCATGGTCGGGCAAACAGTCAAATTATTCCTTATCTTGCGCCCGATGTGAGGCTTCTGGTTTTAACGCAAAATGCCGATAGCCCAGCTGAAGTGGCCAAGGTCTTATGCGAAAGAGGGTTCGGTGAGAGCAGGATGACCGTTCTCGCCGCACTGGGTGGGCCCAATGAAGCGCGGTTTGACGCGGTTGCGTCAAAATGGGCGCATGACGTCCCGGATTTCCATACGCTTGCCATTGAATGCGTTGCCAGCAAAGAAGCAAGTTGGCACTCGAGGGTCGGTGGCTTGCCGGATGGTGCGTTTGTCCACGATGGTCAACTGACCAAACAGGTGGTACGGGCGGCAACGATTTCGGCCCTTTCTCCTTATCAGGATGCCCTGTTGTGGGATGTGGGTGCCGGTTGCGGTTCCATTGCGATTGAATGGATGCGAGCAGCGCGTGGTGCGAAATCGATAGCCATTGAGCATCACAGCGAACGCCTCGATATGATCCGGCAGAACGCCATAAATCTTGGAACCGAGAAAATACAGATTGTGGAAGGAAAGGCGCCCAGTGTCCTTCACGGGTTGGGAACGCCTGATGCTGTGTTCATTGGTGGTGGATTGAACACGCCGGATCTCTTTGAAACCTGCTGGAAAGCCTTACGGGAAGGGGGGCGTCTCGTTGCAAATGTGGTGACCCTGGAGGGAGAGGCAGCGATTTTTGATCTTCAGGAAAAACTGGGCGGTAACCTGACACGCATTGCGGTTCAGCAAGCGGAACCTGTTGGCCGCTTCAAGGGATGGAAACCTTTCATGCCGGTTACCCAATGGAGTGTGGTCAAGTGAGCGGGAAACTCTACGGAATTGGTGTGGGGCCCGGTGACCCAGAACTGCTGACGCTAAAAGCGCATCGAATCCTTCGTGAATGTCCGGTGGTTGCCTATCCGGCGCCTGATGACGGGGATAGTTTTGCCCGTTCCATCGTTTCAGAATTCATTTCGGACAATCAGACGGAAATACCAATTGTGATCCCCATGCGGGTTGAACGGTTTCCTGCAGCGCAGATTTACGATGAAAAATCGGCGGAAATTGCCCGCCATCTTCGCAAAGGTGAGGATGTGGTGGTGCTGTGTGAGGGAGATCCGTTTTTCTATGGATCTTTCATGTATCTGATCGAGCGGTTATCCGGGGATTTTGATTGCGAAATTGTGCCCGGAGTTTCGTCATTGATGGCTTCAGCCTCTGCTTTGAAACGCCCGCTTGCTGCACGAAACGATGTTTTGACAG
>CAWUJF010000073.1:0-9920 GCA_963922405.1 uncultured Hyphomicrobiales bacterium
CTTTGATACTGACCCGGTCTGGGCTTATCCGTAACGGATAAATTGCTTATTCAATGCCAAGCAGGGCACTTGCTTGCTGCAGGTCAGCCACACAACCTTCTGTGTCGCCTGTTGCCTGTTTTTGCAGTGCTGAAAGCCTGTAGTTTTCAACCTGTGTGGCATCTGTATTGGACAATTGCGCTGTGCTGATAGCTTCGGTCACCTTTGTGATCATGTCAGAGCATTCGTCTGCTGCTGCAGGTAAGGTGGCTGCTGATGACAGGGCCAGTGCCAAAACGATAGCAGCAGGCGTTTTCGGGATTTTTGAAAAAATTGTGGTTTTCATAATCATCTCCTATCAGGGACTAGTTGTTTCGCACTATCGCGAAGATGTCCCTAAGCTGAAACCGAAAACGGGCTTCAATAAGTGGAGAAAATGAAATGTTTGCGTTCACAATTTGGCAAATCCTGCCGCAACGCTTCCATACATTATAAGTGGTCGCAAATCACACTTATGCAGTCTCACGTAATATTTCGGGAGGTTTCAATAGGGAGATGCATAAAGGTGTTTGAAATCGCCATAAAAATCCTGTTAGGTCGGTTTCAAAGAAAATGAGAGGGAAAATTCCATGTCGGATTTCTATGACCTGGATACATTGGCACTTCATGCTGGCCATGTACCGGACAGTGACCATGGTTCACGGGCTGTACCAATTCACCAGACTACGTCCTACGTCTTCAAGGACGCACGTCATGCGGCCGCACTTTATAACATGGAAGAGGGTGGGCATCTTTATACCAGGATTTCCAACCCGACCGTTGCTGTTCTAGAGCAACGTGTGGCGGCAATGGAAGGTGGTGTCGCCTGTACAGCTTGTGCTTCCGGCATGGCAGCTTTGCATTTGGTTACCAGCATACTGGTAAGCGCTGGTGATCATATCGTTTCGACGGCGCAATTGTATGGCGCAAATATCAACCTTCTAAAGAATACAATGCCACGCTTTGGGGTGGAAACCACGTTTGTGCACGGCCGCGACATGGATGGAATTGAAGCTGCTATTCAGGAAAATACCAAGTTCATTTTCTGCGAACTGATCGGTAACCCGGGCCTGGATGTTCTGGACGTGGAAGCGCTGGTCAAGATTGCTGAAAAAGCGGGAATTCCGGTTGTGATGGATGCAACTTTCTGCACACCTTACATTTTCAAGCCGTTTGATTTTGGGGTGAACGTTATTACGCATTCTTTGACAAAATGGATGGGTGGTCATGGTGTTGCGATTGGTGGTGCCGTGGTTGATGGCGGTAACTTCAATTGGGGCAAGAGCGACAAGTTTCCCACACTCACATCACCTCACTATGCACTGGATGGGATTGTGTTCTGGGAAGAGTTTGGTCCGGCGGCGTTGACACAGCGCATCCGTGCAGAGGGGATGTATAATTTTGGTCCCGCGCTTTCACCTACAAATGCATTTCATATCTTGCAAGGCATTGAAACCCTGCCACTGCGTATGGAGAAACACATCGAAAATGCCAGGAAAATGGTTGAATTCCTAAGTGAGCACGAGATGGTTAGTTGGGTTAAACATCCTGATTTGCCAGATCATCCTGACCATGAAATTGCAAAACGGATTTTCACAAAAGGCTCAACGCCAATGATCGGATTTGGTGTAAAAGGCGGGCGGGCTGCCGGTGCTGCGTTTATCGAGAGTGTTGAGGTTGCTTCACATCTTGCAAATGTGGGAGACGCCAAAACCTTGGTTATTCATCCGGCTTCGACCACTCATAGTCATATCTCCGCTGAGGATATGAAAGCAGGGGGGTTAACCGAAGATATGATCAGACTATCTGTAGGGCTAGAAAGTTTTGATGATCTGAAAGCTGATTTCAACCGGGCATTGAAAGCGGCGGCGAGGGCGGTGAAATGAAGTTTGAAATTGATGGGAACGAAGTTTACGCGTCCACTGGGGGAAGGGATCACGTTGAAGGACAGGCTTTCATCTTCTTTCTTCACGGTGGCGGTAATTCACACCTGACCTGGTCACAACAGTCCAGATCTTCTGCGTATGCTAACTACAATATTATGTCGGTCGATTTTCCGGGTCATAACCTCTCAGGCGGCGAGCCGATTGAGAGTGTGCAGGACCAGGCGGAGTGGATCCTCAAGGTGATGGACCATGTTGGTGCTGAAAAGGCCACTTTCGTTGGGCACAGCCAGGGTGGTCTGGTCAGTTTGAGCCTCGCCAATATGGCACCGGAGCGCGTTGAGAAAATTGTGTTTGTGGCATCTGCTGCGGCTATTCCGGTGAATGAGGTTTTGATTTCAACGGCCGAAACCAAGGAAGAGCGCGCCAAGTCGTCAATGACCAGTTGGGGATTGGGACCGGATGCGCATCACTTTGAAAACAGTGTTCCCGGATTTTCCCATGCGGGCGTTGGCCTGCGCATTATGGACCTCAATGTTGTAGGTGCTTTGGCAACCGATCTAAAAGCCTGTGACGGATTTGCTGACGGTTTGGAATTGGCGGCAAATGTGAAATGCCCGACCATGTGTGTGCTTGCAGCGAAAGATCGCATGACACCGTTAAAAGCAGGTATGAAACTGGCAGAGACCTTGCCTAACAACACATTGCATATACTTCCAAACTCAGGACATACAATTCCCACCGAAAGACCGCATGAGTTCAATGCTCATCTGCGCGAATTCCTGGCTCAATAATCATACTGGATACAATCATGAACGAAATTACTTCAGCTGACATCAAGACTGTTTGCGTAATTGGCG
This sequence comes from uncultured Hyphomicrobiales bacterium, assembly GCA_963922405.1. GTDB lineage: Bacteria > Pseudomonadota > Alphaproteobacteria > Rhizobiales > Rhizobiaceae > JAALLB01. The sequence goes on from CAWUJF010000073.1 coordinate 2,762, forward strand.
CTGGAACCATGGGCTCGGGTATTGCAGCACAAGTGGCAAATGCGGGTTTGAAAGTATTGCTACTGGATATCGCTTCCGAAGGCGACAGGGATGCGGTCGCCAAGGGTTCGATAGAACGAATTGTAAAATCTGATCCTCCGCTTTTGATGCGCAAGGAAAATGTCGAACTGATCTCCACAGGCAACATCGAGGATAATCTTGCAGAAGCGGGACAGTGTGACTGGATCTGTGAAGCGATTGTGGAACGTCTCGACATCAAACGGCAGCTTTATGCGAACCTGATGCCGCATCTGAAACCGACTACTCTGGTCTCTTCAAACACCTCCACAATCCCGATCAAATTGCTGATGGAAGAAAGCCCTCAGGAACTGCGCGAACGTTTCTGCATTACACACTTCTTTAACCCGGTTCGCTACATGCGGCTTCTCGAATTGGTTCGTGGTGAAGAGACAAGAGACGATGTGATTGATGCGCTGGGCGACTTCAATGACCGCATGCTTGGCAAGGGTGTTGTGAACTGTGCTGACACCCCTGGCTTCCTTGGTAACCGGGTTGGTGTGTTTGCGCTTCAGGCCGCCGTACATGAGGCAGTGGAACTGGGCCTGAAGATTGAAGAGGCTGATGCAATTTTTGGTCGTCCGATGGGAATTCCGAAGACCGGGGCTTTCGGGCTCTATGATCTCATCGGTCTTGATCTGATGGGTGATGTGGTCCGCTCGCTGAATTCAATCCTTGAGCAGGGTGATCCGTTCCATGAGATTGGCGGTGAAAACAAGATCGTGAACGATCATGTGGCGCGCGGGTACAGAGGAAATAAAAGTGGTGAAGGTTTCTACCGCGAAGTCGATGAAGACAAGCAAGCCTGGGACCTTCAAAGCGAAGATTGGCGTCCGCGGATGCGTGAAGTCCCTGAACTGGCTCAAAAGGGTGAACGGGAAGGGATCTCTGTGCTGCTGGAAGGTGACGACAAGTTATCTACCTTCGCGTGGCGTGTTCTTGCCCGTATTCTAACCTATTCCGCAAGCCTGATCCCGGACGTGACTCATTCGCCCCAGGACATCGATGATGCCATGAAGCTCGGCTACAACTGGGTACAGGGGCCATTTGAAATGATGGATGCCATTGGCTCCGGCAAGTTCGTGAGCCGCCTGGAAGCCGAGGGATGGCATATTCCTGAATTTCTTCGGAACAACGCCGGCAAGTCGTTTTACGAAGCTGAAGACGGGGTTCTCAAAGTCAGACATTGGGATGGTCAACTTCATCCGGTAGATTTGCCTGACGGTGTGGTGCGTTTTCATATGACCAGAAAGACGCTTCAACCTGTTAGTGAAAACGCAGGCGCCAGCCTGTTTCATCTTGATGGTGGTGTCCGTTTGATCGAGTTTCATACCAAGGCCAATGCACTGGATGCGGATTGTATGGCGATCGTGCAGGAAGCGGCTAATGATCCGGGACCAGGCATCATTGTTCACAACGACGCCCAGCACTTTTCTGCCGGTGTGAATCTGGAGCGTTTCCTCGCGTTCATCGAGGCTGAAGACTGGGATGGAATTGATCAATTCCTGATTGGGTTCCAGGATGCTGTTGAAGCGCTTCGTTACTGCGACGCCCCGGTAATCGGTGCTCCGTCCGGCCTGGCAATTGGTGGTGGCTACGAAGTGCTTGCGCATTGTGACATGCTGGTTGCGCATTCAAACTCTGTCCTTGGTTTGGTTGAAGCCAGTGTCGGATTGGTTCCCGGAGGTGGGGGCGTGAAAGAAACCTATTGGCGTTGGTTCCAGGATACAGGCGATTGGGCAAAGGCTGCGCGTAATACATTCAACCAGATTGGTTATGCTCAAACGGCTACTTCTCCTGATGAAGCAATTCCGATGAAGTATTTTGTGGAAGGGCGCGATACCCAGGTCATGAACCGTGACCGGTTGATTGAAAGTGCTTTGTCAGCGCTGGCAGGCATAAGCCAGAACTACAAACCAAGACAGAAACCTGAGTTTCATCTTGCTGGTGCAGAAGCCCACCAAGCGATGGTAGACTTCCTGGCCAAGGGGCAGGAAAAGGGGCATTTCTTCCCGCATGATGTGACTGTTGCAACGATCATCGCAGAGATTGTAACGGGTGGGAGTTCTATAGAGAATGGTTCTACAGAGGTGTACAGCGAAAAAGACTTGTTTGCCAGAGAGCGCCAAGCGTTTCTTAAATTGGCGAAGACACCGGAAACCCTGGAACGCATCACACAGCTGTTGAGAAATGGTAGGTCAATTCGCAACTAGTCCTATATAACTATATGATATATAGGAGTTAATCACGATTCATTTACGTTGTGGTTAGACACAATTTTTTTAAAAAAATTGTAGAAATATTTCATTTTTGTAACTATTATGCCAGCGGCAGAGGTTTCCCACACACCTCTGCCACGTCGCAAGCATTCTGAGTATCAACCCACACACGATATGCAGAGTGTTTCTACAGTCTGCCTTCAGGTGCTTGCGACACCTTTCTTTCAATGTCTGAAATTTGATAGCGAAGCATTCGCCCGAACGCTATTAGCTATCTGGTGTTTTGTTCTATCTGTTAAGGTTTTACTTCTCCAATCATTCCCTGCTGAAATTCCCTTGTTGATTCACAAAACAGGTTGATTAAGGTGTGCGAGCAATTTGGAGAATAATTAAATGAAACTTTGGTATGCAGCGCCTTCACCCTTCGTCCGCAAAGTGCTGATGTTGGCACATGAAACAGGACTTATCGATCAGATCGAATTGATCAATGTTACCACAACCGTGGTTTCGCCTGATCAGGATCTAGCCAAGAATAATCCACTTGGTAAAATCCCGACGTTGGAACTGGACGATGGCCACATCCTGTTTGATAGCAGGGTCATTACCGAATATCTGGATGGGCTCCACGACGGGAACAAGATGATCCCACTTGAAGGCATGGAGCGTTACAATACGCTAGTGACGCAAGCTATGGGTGACGGTATCATGGAAACCGCTGTGGGTATCCGCTATGAGCAGGCTTTACGACCTGAAGAAAAGCAGTGGGATGTGTGGATGAATGCTCAACAGACCAAAATCATTCAGGCGCTTGATGTGCTGGAGACATGGCGCCCGGCTCGATTGCAGGACATTCATGCGGGCTCGATCTCCGTGGCTTCTGCGCTTGCTTACCTTGATTTCAGACAACCGGATTTTGACTGGCGTGAAGGGCGTCCCGTCCTCACACAAATGCTGGCGACTTTCTCCGAGCGAAAAAGCATGAAAGCTACGCCGCCGGATTAATCCTTCAGAAGTTGCCTTGCGATCCAGCCATGGAAATGGTGCGTTGATTCATCCATGACGGGGGAGAAATGTCCGCCGTCAAATCCATCCGCCTTGCGGCCTTCCTGCATGGCTTCACAGACGCCGATGTCTTCGCTGAACACGTTTTTCCAGAAGCCGGCATTCGTCTCGCGCATATGCTCGCAAGGTTCTTCCGTGGCATCTTGGGATGCGTAGTAGATTTCCACGTGCTCCAGTGTTTGCTGCGCGCTTTGCGGTTCCAAGATGATCCCGAATGTGTGGTCCTTGTGAACACCAAGCAAGACGTTTGGATAGAAGGCTAAATATTCAGCCTCCTTATTCCAGCGCTCTGAGAGACCATCAAAGAACGAAAAATTCTTTCCGTTGTCATCCGTAAAAGCTGTGAAAGCGCGGGTAAGCTGACCAGCAAACGGACCGGAACTCAGAATATTTTCGTGGTCTTCCAGCTTGGAGACCTCATTGAGGCCCGGATGAATAAATGGCAAATGGTAGGACTCGCAGTAATTCTCCACTGCAAGCTTCCAGTTTGTATTCACTTCAAGTTTGAACGATGACTCTGGGCCTCCGTGGAAAATCGGTTTTTCGAACTCTTTCCACCTCTCCAGCGCTTCTTCGAAGTGTTTTTCAAATGGTTCAGCATCGCCTGAGATGTTGATGAACACCACATCAAGATAGGTGTGACTGCGAACCTCGATCAGACCCAGTTGCGATTTATCGATGGCCGGGTGCGAATGTACTCCCGGGCCACCCACATGTGGTGTCTGCTTCAAATCACCTTTAGTGGAATAACACCAGGCATGGTACGGACAACGCAATAGACCGGTGGTCTTGCCAGCTTCCTGGACAAGCTTTACTCCCCTGTGACGGCAGGCATTGTGAAACACCCGGACTTGGCCATCTCTTCCGTGAGCAATGATGAATGGGTCGCCCAGAAACTCTACCGGCTTCACATCACCTGGCTGTGGTACATCCTTGGCAAAGCCAATGCCGACCCAATTGGGAGCAAAGATTTTGCGTTTTTCCTCTGTTACCGCGTCCGGTGAAGTGTAAAACCAATTGGGAATCCCACTTGCCTGATCAATGGGAAGTGCTGCGTTTTCTATCTCGGATTTGAGCGGAGCTGACATCAAACGGTCCTCGAAATTTCCATGTTTTGGCAATCATGACATCTGAAAATTCGCAGATTAATGTCCGTGTGCGACATGCATGTCGCGTGACTTTTCAAATATCCGTCAATTTTTTGCCGACCAACATTTCTCTTTTTCTGCCAAAGCCTGGAACCTTTTGTACTTGAAAACCAGCGGTTTGCAGGTTGCGGCGAACAAAACCGGCCGCGCTGTAGGTGGAAAAAGTGCCGTCTGCAGCTGTTTTGTCAGCGACACTGTTCATCAAGGCTTCATTCCAAAGTTCCGGGTTCTTTGCTGGCGAAAAACCATCTAGATACCAGGCATTTGCTTTGAATTCGGCTGATGAAAGAATCTCGTTTGCGTCTCCGATGTGAACACTTAACCGAACGTCTTCAGTAAAAGCTTCATCAATGGCATCAGAAACCGGGCTCCAGATTTCACCCAGAAGGATTGCCAGTTCATTCAGTTCGGGCCAAACGGCAAGGGCGCGTTGCATCTCTTCAAACGATAAGGGAAACTTTTCAAAGGACACAAAGTGCAATTTGGCGTCTTTCGGTCTCATTTGTTGCCATTGGCGAACCGTTTCCAGAAAATTGAGGCCTGTTCCAAACCCCAATTCAGCTATTGTGCACTGTGTCATGTTTTCCCAGCGTTGCGGGAGATCATTTCCCTTGATGAAAACATGATCACATTCAGCGCGACCATCGGACCTTGAGTAATAAGGATCATCAAAACGGGTGGAAACGGGTAAAACCTCATCCCGCCATTCAATCTGAGACATGATTTTACCCTTGTTTTGAATCGCTTAGCGGTACATTTTCACAAGATGATTCAATTATCAAACCATTTCGATATTGCCATAATTGGAGGCGGAATTGCAGGTCTTTGGGCGGCAAGGCATGCGGTAAAACGCGGTGAGCGGGTTGTCCTGATTGAAAAAAGAACGATTGGGTGTGGTGCTTCAGGTGGTTTTCTGGGTGCACTCATGCCGCATATGCCGGACAGCTGGAACAAGAAGAAACAGTATCAGTATCTGGGACTTTCCACTCTAGCTGATACAATTTCCGAGCTTGAAGCTGATACCGGTTTGAGCTGTGGTTATCGCAGATGCGGCAGGATCATGCCTATTGTTAAAGAAAACCATGCGGGGCTGGTTGCCAGACGCAGTGAAGGGGCTTCTCAGAACTGGGATCAAAGCTTTACGCTCACACATTCTGAGCCAGTCGGATTTCTGGAGTGGATCAATACCTCTATCGCCAAGTATGGAGTGCAGTACGATACACTGGCTGCGCGCATTAACCCGCGGATGTATGTGAAAACTCTCGCGACATATCTAAAACCCCGAATTGAAATAAATGAAGGTGTAGGCGCAGAAAATATCGAGGTGTCAGCGCATGGGGGCACTATTCAACTGTCCAATGATGATTTGGTCACTGCGGACCGGATTGTGGTGGCCAATGGATATGAGGCCTATTCATTACTGCAACCGTTTATGGGTGAATTGAACCGGGAAAAACCGATCGGGCGGGGTGTGAAAGGGCAGGCGGTCCTGGTGAAGTATGTTCATAAAGATGATTTGCCTATCGTTTATCACGACGGAGCCTATGTGGTGCCTCATGCAGACAATCTGGTAGCGATCGGCTCCACTTCTGAAAATGACTGGGAGAAAGGCGCCGAAAGAGAATTTGATCCAGAGAACATGGACTTTTACCGTCGGGCGATTGATCTCGCTCCTGCACTCGCGGATGCCCCCATCATAGACAGGTGGGCGGGGGTGAGGCCTAGAAATACCTTGGAACAACGGGGAACGGATCCATTTTTTGGACCTGTTCCTGGTCAAGAGAATTTGTTCGCGTTGATTGGTGGCTTCAAGATTACTCTTGGGTTAGCCCATCTGGATGTTCTTGGTGGAGAAATTCATAATGACTGGAATGTCTAGAATTTCTCAACCCAGGGGCGTAGTTCAATTTCCCATGCCCAACTGGATCTAGGTTGATCCAGAAAATGCAGGTAGCTATCAGCGATTGCTTCCGGGTCCAACATAGAGTCTGGATTTTCGGGTGGATCAATCCGTTCAGGTCGGTTGGTATTTCTTATGCCGCCGTCGATCACAAAATGTCCGATGTGAATGCCTTTTGGATGAAGTTCTCTTGCGAGGCTTTGGGCAAGACCCCTTAGAGCAAATTTGCCCATGGCAAAGGTGGAGGAGTTGGGATAGCCCTTCACTCCGGCAGAAGCGCCGGTGAACAATATACTTCCGCTTGAATTTGGTAACATGCGTTTGGCAGCCTGTTGAGCCATCAGAAACGCTCCATATCCGGTTATCAAAATCGCATTCCGTACCTGATCCGGATCCAGATCGATAACCGAACCCCGAACTCTTGCTGATGGATTATATATGGCAATATCAAGCCGTTCGCCGGTTTCATCCGCCTTTTCAAAGACGTTTGCCATTTCACCGGGGTCTGAGGCATTGCATGACACAAGCACAGCGTCAGTTTCCTCTTGCAAATCCGTCAGTTTATCCGTGTTTCTCGCAGCAAGAACAAGTTTGTGACCTCTTTTGTGGAGTTTTCTAGCAAGCGCTGCAGATAAGCCTTCGCCCGCTCCAATAATTACGGCTGAACCCATGTATTTCTCGTTCCTTGGCAGAGTTATTTGTTGTTCCGAGTGTAATAGAAAAAGGGCAACTGCGAAATACAACTATTCTCGCGAAAGCGTTTTGGATAATGT
>CAWUJF010000074.1:0-9796 GCA_963922405.1 uncultured Hyphomicrobiales bacterium
CAATTGTTTGGAGTTGGTCAAACAGGCTTGTCTCACCTCGCCCATAGCAAAGTTCAAACAACTTCTCCTCATCCAGATCGAAGAACACACTCTTCAGCAGACATGCCAGTGATAGATCGTCTTGTGGTAAAAGTGCGACCCGACCGGCGGCTAACAAATCCTCGACCGCGATGTGTTCCGTCAATGTCAGTCGGTCAGCACCAGCGACTGCCAATCCGGCCTGTTTCATTGTGCGGGTTAATGCTGGAATAAATCTGTCCCGGCGCCTGACCAGTACCAGAATGTCACCAAACATAAGCGGTGCGGTCATGCCTGGCAGTTTGCTTCCAACCATATTGCCGATTTCCTCGGTAATCTGTTGAGCTAATTGTAGCGCAGGATCGCTGTCACCCTCACGGTCAATTGGATCGAGCCAGCTCTCTGTAACGTCCACATCGGCTTTTCTATAAAGTGGCCAGATCTGAACTTCGCCCGGATCATTGCGCCTTATGGCATCATGTGTAGGGCTTTCGCCGGATTGCGTGAGCCCTTCCGCGTAAACTTCATTTTCAAAAACCCGATCGACCGCGTGCAATACATCAAGCGTCGAACGAAAGGACAGGTTCAATCTCGCATTCTTGAAACTTTGATTGAGTGATGCGTGTTCAGTTCGCTTTTGTAATATCCGCTGTTGCCGGTCAAACTCTTCCGGCTCCGCTCCCTGAAATGAGTAGATGGACTGTTTTTCATCACCCACCACAAAAATCGTCCGATTTTTCTTCGAAGCATTCTCACCTGAGTAAAAATCATCAGTAATGGCGTTTATGATTTCCCATTGAGTAGGACTGGTATCTTGTGCTTCATCCACGAGTACATGATCAATCCCACGATCCAACCGAAAGCGGATCCAGTCCCGAATGTCTGCCCTGTTTAGTAATACGGCTGATTTCCGGATCTGATCATCAAAGTCGATTACACCAATGCTTCGCTTGATTTGTTCGTAACGTTGCAATACTGCCGCACCGAGGTGAAACAGGTGCCGGCTAGTCTTCAACAGGTTCAGAAGTCTAATGTTTTCATCGCACTCAATGAGCCGTTGTCCAATTGCATGAATGGTATCAACTGCTAGCGGCACGGCTTCTTTGACCGCCTTCGTTGCGACACTGCGCTCTGACTTAATTGTCCGTTCCTTCGTCAAGCAGACATTGCTGAGCGCCTGAAACTGATCGGTGACATCGTTTGATTCAAAATACTGAATGAGTGCAGAACCAAGTTTCTGATCAGTCGCCTTTTCGCTGTTTAACGCAGCTTCTTTTATCTGTTGCAGAATACCTTTTTGAGGTAGTGCCGCGAAGACCCCTTGCATCAGCTCTTCTTCGCTTACCTCCATATCCACATTGAACGAGCGAGCCAGCTCTTCCATGGCGGCATCCACATCCGAGCCAACCCAGTCGAGAAACTCGTGCCGCTTGCTGATCAGGGTGTCAAGCGCTTCATCAATCACCGCATCCGTCGCATAGGGCACAAGCGCCGCGTAATGCAAATTCGCCTGATTTTTAGGATCATCCTGATCTTGCATTGCCCGTTTTCCCAAAACGAACGCACGTGCATTTGCAAGCAACGTAATTTGTTGTGTTTCCTGTAGTGCCTCAAAGTGTCCGGGCACATTCGCCTCAAGTGGGAACTGGTGCAAAAGGCCTTCACAAAAAGCATGGATAGTCTGGATTTTCAGACCACCAGGCGTATCCAAAGCTGATGCAAAGAGTTGCCGGGCTCTTCGCTTCTCGCCGCGGCCAGGGGGCGATCCAGTGACGGACTGAATTGCGATCTCCAATTCATCGTCAGCCATCATTGTCCATTTTGCTAGCGTCCCGAAAACCCGGTTCTTCATATTGGCCGCTGCCGCCTTTGTGAATGTGAGGCAAAGGATCCGGTCCGGTGAATTATTGTCCAGCATCAACCGGATCACTCTTTGGGTCAGAACATGCGTTTTGCCGGAACCTGCATTGGCAGAAACCCAGGATGAGTTTTCCGGATTGGATGCTGCGAATTGTTCTTCGAGAGTACTTGAGGGTATCTGCATATCAGTCATCCCCTCCGTCATCCTCGGCAAAGGACCATTCGCGTGTGCGGGCCAGATGATCGTAGTCATTCGACATTTCACTGTCCCGGAAAGGTGCGCGTCGAGAAATATAGCCTTGGTTGCCGGATTGATATCCTGTGACTAATTCCAGTAACTGCACCCGCGCGTTTTCGATGACCTCATCTACGGGTACATCTTTTTTCGCGATGCTTTGCTCCCTGAAACGATCTCCTCTTTGCAATCGAATGAAAACAAGATCATCAAGTTGAGCAGAAGCAATTTTGGAAAATCCCCCCTCGCGGGCGATGAGGCCTTCCAGCGCCAGCTGCGGTGAAAACTTGTGTGCCTGATCAACTGAAGGTCCAGCTCCTGTTTTGTAATCAAGCACAAAAACTGAGCCATCTTCCAGCACATCAATTCGGTCTGCTCTCGCAACGAGCCTGAAATTTCCATCATCAAATGTCAGACTTCCCTCAATCTCGCAGTTCCGTGACTTCACAGCTCGACGATTGTGATGTTTTGTTTCCCATTTCACAAATTGCTCGGCGACTTCTGCAAAGCGTAATTGCCAGATTTGAAAGAGATGAGGAGGCAGATTTTCCTGCTCAAGGCATGCCTTCGCTAGTTCATTGAGATGTCTCAATCTCGCTTTCGAGGTATCGTCATACGAGAAGCTATTTGTGTAGTCCTGAAGGATCTGATGATAGACGGTTCCTTTAAGCAGATGATCAGGATCTCGCTCAAGAGGGTCAAGCGGTCTCAGCTTGAGAACGCGTTTGGCGTAGAGTGCATATGGATCACGAATCCAGGTTTCGATATCTGTGACTGGCAAGACAGTTGGGCGAGCTTCGACAGGAGGGGTCGGGCAAGGTCGACCATGGCCTTCAGATCTTGCTTCCTCTGCATCAATGCCATTTGCGTAGTTCAGATAAACTTGTCCTCGATTTAGCAGCACTTCAGACTGCTTTTCACCCATTAGCGCAGTCATTCGCTGCACCCATCGCGATGCAACCGTTGGTGCCTTATCAACCCGGGTAGCCCTGGTTAGTATTACTTCATTACTCCCCAACAATTGCTGAAAATCATGGGCAGCGAGACCAATGCGTCGCTCGGCAGTTGCCATGCCAATCTGTTGCCGCATCAGCCTGTTCAAGAAGGCATCATTTCGTATCTGCCTTGGCCATGTCCCTTCATTGAGGCCTGCAAGGATAACCCGGTCATGATTTAGAAGGCGCACTTCCAAGGGGCCATAAATGTGCAAACGTGGGTGAGCGTAACCCTGCATACGAGTTGAGAGAGGCGACAACAGCGCGTCAAAGACCGATGGAAAATCTGCTGCCACTACATTGCAGCTGTTGGCAGAAGTGTCAGCCATTTCGTCGAAGAGATTGATAAGTTCCATACCTCCCGGTTCTTCAAGAAGAAGGGAAGTTCCGGTTTCATCCTGCGCTAACAACTGGGCGCAAATCATGAGTTGATGAAACAGATCCTTCAGAGGGATCTCTCCTTCGCGAGTTACCAAGTCCGTCAACGGGTTTAGTGCATGGTCCAGCTTTTCTGCAAAGCTTGCCATTTGATCCCAGTCTTCCTCCTCTATCAGTTTAACAGAAGCGTGGAATTGGCCGCCCTCTGACATTCTCTTTCGGCGTGATGACAAGAATTCATAGAAACTTCCTGCTATCGGCTGATCGATCACACCACGCAACGCAACCAACTCAAAAAGTTGACCAAGTTTCAGCGAGACATCATCTGCTTCACCACAATTGCAGAACGGATTTTTAACAAAAGTCGCAATCATCGAATTACTGGGCTTTGAAAAGACAATCTCAACAATCGATCGTAAGAACAGTGCCGGACGCGAATTCTTCAATGGCATACCAGCTGAATCATCCACATCCAGATTGAAGCGTTTCAACTCCATTGAGACCCGGTGCGCGAGGTTTCTGTCCGGAGTGACCAGAGCGGCCTTTTTGCCGGGCTCAAGCAATGTCTCACGCATGGCGATTGCTATGACCAATGCCTCCTGACGTTCATTTGAAGCTTCTATCAGAGCAACATTCTCAAACGCTGTTCTCAGCTCATTCTGATCTCTTTCAAGCGTTGCATGAAACCAGTTATCCGTGAATTCCGATCCAGATAAGGCCATGCTGATCAACGCCTGACGCACCTCCTTCTTGTTCGAAACCATGCCCAGCCGCTTCACTTGATCACGGCCAACACCAAGCTTATCCAGCAACCTTGCCAGACCAAACTGTGGATGGGTTTCTATTGAAGCGTCCAGTTCCAGTTTTGTGTTTGTGAGGTTTTCCCATTCCGGATTGGGCAGCATCCAATCAACTCCGGGCAAAACCACTGCACCTTTTTCAAGTTTTGCTACCGCATCGAGAAGGCGTTGCGTAGAAGGAACAGAGCCGGTCGAGCCGGCGACAATTACGGGACCGGTTGAACCATTTTCCTTGTAACGCCTGGTGCGCTCTTCCAGTTGCATGGCGGACCTCAGCGATGGGTCCAGCAGGTTTTGCTCCTCAAGAAACCCTGGCCAGACATCAGTGATAATCGCAAGAAAGGTAAGGGTGAGTTGCCACCACTGTGCATGATCTTCCGGCACAATCTCCTGGATGGTTTGCCATGATACCTCTTCCTGAACAACCTGATCGAGCAATTGAGAAAGATCATCTGCAAGCTTAATGGCATCTGCATGTGAGGAAGGGATGATGATGTCTTCATCTGAATACAACCGTCGGGTCTCTTCAGACATAGCATCGAGCCAGCTGAGGACCATTTTGGTTAGCTGAAGCTTTTTCTCCAGCGCGCCAATTTCTTCTGGCAAGTCTTCGAATTCAGATTTGGAACTGGCGATGCCAAAATCTTCTTCCGGTGCATCTCCGAGTGTAAAGATAGATGGCAGGAGGACCGGTTTGCCATCAAATGCTTCACTGAACTGCGCTGCAAGGGCACGTGCTGCACGTCGGCTGGGTACAAAAATTGTCGCTTCCGATAGCAGGAAGGGATCATCGCTAGGTACAAAACCCTCCACCAGGGTTCCGTCGATCAGTGAATTTACAAGAATTTCTAGAAAATTTCCCGATGGATCTATCGTGAAAACATTCCCCGAAAGTGCATCGCGCATCCGGTTTTGCTGAGAAATTTCTGCACTTGAAGGTATGGGTGGCACTCCGTTTTGGAGCGCCGCGATAACTGGGATAGATCCTTAGGCAGCGCTTCTTGCGATTGCTTCTTCCGCCTCAACTATGGCATCGGGTGTACCCACATGCAACCATAGTCCTTCAAGTCTCACACCAAATAAGCGACCCTTCTCAATCGCTTCATCAAAGATCTTATTCAATGAAAACTTGCCACTGGGCGCATTATCAAAAACACCAGGTTTCATTATCGCAGCCCCGGCATAGGCAAACGGAGCAATCTTGTTTTCCTCGCGGCGTTCAAGACGACCGTCAGCATCCATATTGAAATCTCCCTTGGCGCCGCCAAATCCGATCGCATTACCCATGCCGGATAGTAGCAGCAGGACATCCATCTCATTTTCATTCCAGATTTCAGCCATTCGAGAAAGGTTCGGCTTGAAGCCTTCTACCCAGAAAGAATCAGCGTTCAGCAGGAAAAAAGGCTCCTTGCCCAATTGAGGTAGAGCCTTTACCACGCCACCGCCGGAATCAAGAAGTTCATCACGTTCATCCGATAGATCAATCTTCAGATTTGTACGTGATTTCAAATGATCTTCAATCTGCTCAGCGTGGTGATGCATGTTTACAACCGCGCTCTCCACGTTTGATCTCACCAGTGCATCCAGACCATGATCAAGCAGTGTTTTTCCATAAACTTTTACCAGTGGCTTCGGGATTTTGTCAGTGATAGGACGCATTCTCGTGCCGAGCCCGGCGGCTAGCACCATTGCCCTTTTGGGACTGGAAAATGAGGAAAGTCTTGCAACGGTATTTTCGTTACGCATTTTAATCTCCAAGCCGGCTACATAAGGTCGATCTGCCGGTTATCTTATTCGTTTCTCTATTCCCTGCATTGTGTCAGTCATTTGTTACGAAAACGTGACGATCTTGTTTTTCTCTAGCCAGTTTCGGTATTCATTTAATATTGGATGCCGCAGGCTGCGTTTCAAATACGCTTCTATGCGTGGCAAATGGGCTAGATATTGCGGCTTATCATCCCGCTCGTTCAACCGGACAAATATACCAAGAATTTTGGTTGCCCGCTGAGCCGCCATAATGGCGTAACTGGCATGGAAAGCCTCCTCATCAAACTCAACTGCAAGGAGTTTTCTATGCTTTATGTAGGCATCATAGATGATTCGCTCAAGATTTTCACTAACATCCACACGGGCATCCTGCGCCAATGAAGCCACATCATAGCTGGAAGGACCCAAGAGTGCGTCCTGAAAGTCAATGACACCGACCCTGTCGGTGCCTGACTTTTCCCCCCGCCAGATTATGTTTGGTGAGTGATGGTCGCGCAGAACAATACTATGTTCAAAACCCTGGAGAGTCTTGTGCAGATCAATCCAAAGCCCAGCAAAATCCGCTGCATCGCTGGAACTTATGTCTGACTGCAGCTTATAGGGCACATACCATTGCAGCATCAGGTCTGTTTCAGCCAGAATGACTTGTTCATCAAAGGGAGGGATTTGATAGGTTGTTTTCCCATCAATGTCGACTTCCGCAGAGAAAGATCTTTGATGTAGTTCCGCCAGAAACTCTACTGCTGCCACATAGCGGTCCGGGATAGGTTTGCGCGCATCATCAATGATGCCGTCGTTTCCGAGAAACTCAATGAGCAGTAATCCCTTATCCAGGTCGAAGCCCGGAATTTCCGGAGCACAAAAACCTGCATCAAGCAGCACTTTGTCAATGGCGACAAACGCCGTGACACTCTCAGCCAAATGGGCCAGTTTGCTATACGATTTGCCATCTTTGATTGGCGGACCATCGGGCATTTCCGGAGAATTCATCAGTAGAAAATGATCATTCTCCGATGTGATCACCTCATAAGCGCGTGCTGAGGCATCCGCAGCCATAGCGGACCGTGTTACTGCACTTGGGAGAACTGATTTCAGAAATTGACGAATTTCCAGACTGCGTGAAATTCGCCCTACAAAGTCATCATTTCCTGAGAACGTAACCTGTCGCGTATCTCCACCGACATCAATAAAGCTTAGTTGAATTGCGTATTCTGGTAGAGTTTTAAATCCCTGCTCAGGCCACTCGACAATTGCGCAACCTTGATCAAGCGCTTCCTGCCATCCCAATTCCTCCAACTCGTCCGGGCTTTCCAGACGATATAAATCAAAATGCGCAATCGGAAGCTCGGTTTCATAACTATGGAACAGGTTGTAGGTCGGGCTGGGTACTTCGAATTCTCCGTCATTTGCCAGATATCGAATACAACTCCTGGCCAATACAGTTTTTCCCACACCCAGATCACCAGAAAGGCAAATCAGATCACCTGCTTTCAGGATGATCGCGATATCAGCACCCAGTTGAGCTGTTTCCTGCTCATTTGATAGTTCAATTGTAAAACCAGCTGGGTCCAGCGTCATAATCCTTTAAGCCGCCTTATGTACTGAGCCGCCTGCTGTGATGTTTTCCGGTGTTGTCTCCGGGCTAAGCGGCAAACGGCAAACGAAACACGCTCCACCCCGCTCGCCTGTTTCTTCCACACTTACAGAACCACCATGCAACTCCACAAAGCTACGGACTATGGAAAGTCCGAGCCCGGTGCCACGTCGCGATCCATCGACGGCCCTTGCTTCGAACCGGTCGAAAATACGTCCGAGCTGCTCATCATCAACTCCTGGACCCTGATCTGCAATTCTGATCTCGTAAGCGTCTTCTCTTCTGGAACCCAGAATGGTGATCACACCACCATCCGGCGAAAAGTCGATCGCGTTTGATACTAGATTACGTAGGATTTGCGCCAGACGTTGGCGGTCCGCAAGGATCGTCTTGCTGTCTCCGTCAATTTCAATCCGGTTTTGCAATCCTTTTTCATCCATAAGCATTTGGAATTCTTCAATAATGCCGCGAACAGTATCCTCCAGCTGCAGCGCTTCAATGCTGAGAACCATTGTGCCTGCATCGATGGAAGCCAGATCCAGAATATCATCAACGATTGCCCTTAGTTCACTGGCAGAAGTATTAATATGATCCAGATACTCACTTTGCTTCTGATTCATCGCGCCAATTTCAGTTGATGCCAGCATTTCACCGAAGCCGGAGATATTTGTAAGCGGCGCTCTCAACTCATAGGAAACGTGTTGAATGAACTTACTCTTCAGTTGATCGGATGCCTCGAGTGCTTCTGCACGTTCCTGCAATGCTTTTTCAAAGTTCACATTTGCCGTCACATCCGAAAGTGTCAGCATGGACTGACCCTCTGGCAGGTGGACCAGGACATAATCAAAGCTTGAACCATTGAACAATTCGAGACGCCCGTAATAATCGCCCCGCTCATCGTCAAACCCGGTTACCTTCCCAACGATGTTTTGCAATTCATCATTGTTCTGGATCGTCGCACCCCAAGTCTCGATGATTTTCGTGATGTGAATGCCTTCATCAACCTGTAAACCAGTCGCTTGCCACAAGGATTCAAGTGCGGGATTGAACAAACGCAGTTTTCCGTCCGGCCCGAACACAGCAACGGCTTCGTTAAGATGATCAAGTGTTTCACCCTGAACGCGCATCAGTGAATTGTAGTTACTTTCCAGCGCGAGCCGTTCAGTCACGTTTTCAAATATCCAGGCCGCACCACCTTCATTTCGGGGACTGGTAACCACGCGTATGGTTTGACCATCAAGCAAATGCCACCATTCTTCAGTCGGCTCCAGAGCAGTGTAGACTTCCAATTGTCCATCACGCCACTTCCGCCAGTCCGGATGTTCCGGCAAGAGTTTCTGGTCGCGCATCGCATCCAGAATTTCACTGTTGGTAGGGCGTGACTCCAGGAAGGCCGTGTCCAGCTTCCACAATTGTCGGAAGCCGGGATTGAAGAACGTCAGGTTCTGGGTCTTGTCAAAAATTGCGACGGCAGTCGCCAGATGATCAAGCATCCGGGAATGACCTTCATTCGTTTCCTTCAAGCGCTTTTTAACTTGATCCAAATCACTTCGATCAAGTGCAATTCCTGCCATCCTCTTACCGTTACCAGCGCAGAATACCTCAAACTTACGGCGATCACCTGCTACTGTAATGGGCAGCTCGGTACTGTAATAGCCATCCTCGCGGCAGCCTTGGGAAACTTTCGTATGGTGTTCGTAATCCAGCAGTTCTGCACTGGATTTAACGACGTTTTCAGGGCTCTGCATTTCCACTGCATCGGCATAAGCCTGATTAGTCCAGATGAGACGATCATCGTTGTCTCTGAGCCAGGCTGGCATCGGCATCTTTGATATGAGGTTCTGGGTCGCATCAAATGCTTCGGAAAGGTCGTTGAACTTGGTTTTCAGTTTGGCGTGATTTTCACGCTCGCTACCCAGTTCCCTAAAACGTACAAATGCATAAGCACCGGATGTTCGGCCCTGCGCTTCAATGACACCGCCGCCTTTGGACAATAAAACCAATTCAAATGGTTTTGCTTCTGTGCGCAGTTCTCTTAACGCGGGTTCCAGTAAGCGGGATGACTCACCATCTAGCCACGCGCCAAAACTTAAAAACTGGCTTTGGTTTTCCGGCGCGCCGGAGAGTGAAGATAAGACTCCAAGCACAT
>CAWUJF010000075.1:0-9753 GCA_963922405.1 uncultured Hyphomicrobiales bacterium
ATCTGGCCCAAAACGCGCGTTGTCGCCCGTCGCGGCGCGGGCGCGATCTTCTTCTGTCAGCATGTTTGAAGAGAAGGAAAGCTCATCATCATTTTGGTATTCGTAATCCCAGTACCACTGCTGCCCGACTGCCTTAACCGTTACAGTTGGCTCCTCACCTGGATCAAACTGGTTTTCCAGAAGTTCAAATGAAGGGATGGCGATTGCTATCAAAACCACAATTGGTGCCACAGTCCAAACAACTTCGATTGTTGTGTTGTGGCTTGTTTTTGAAGGTTCCGGGTTGGACTTCGTGTTGAACTTTATCATCACGTAGGCCAGCAAGAACATCACAAACAAGGTGATTGGTGTGATGAACCAGAATGTGTATGCATCAAACCACTCAATGCTTGACATCATGTCGGAGGCAGCTTCCTGGTGCCAGATACCCCAATCTGTAGGTTGCGCAGCTACTGCAGCTGCCGTTGAAGCGAGCGATATTGCTAGCCCTGATATGAATGAAGCAATCGCTTTCATCATGTCTCTCCGGTTTATTTGTTCTTGTAACCCGAAAACCGCTATTGCCCATCTCGGAATTACAAACATTATCAATACATGTTTTCGGATTACCCCGCCGTACAACAGGGAAAGTCTCTACTTTAAAATCACAATGAGGCACAAACTGCAACGTCTTCTGTGAAGGAATTGATGCGACAAATGTGCACTATCGCGAGCTATCTCTGGCAATAAATGGGATTAGGCTCAAAATCCAGCCAAAAAAGCTCCTTTTTCAACAAATAACAAACTACTTTCGTACTAGAAAAAAATTTACAGCCTTCGAAGGGCTTTCATCCCTGTGTGTAAGCACTTTTTGTTTAGTTTTGATTATCGGTTTGAAGTGTTATGAAGGATCACTCATCATGATTCGGATTAACATTATGCGATGGCTCAAAAACCTTTTCATATTTATTACCCTGATTCTGATTCCGGCTGGCACTTCGATTTCTCAAGTTAATGCGCAGGGGGCAGTGAAATCGACACATGGCGCCTGGTCCATGGTGTGTGACACTCCGCCCGGTGCTTCCAGCGAACAATGCGCGCTAATGCAAAACGTGGTGGCACAAAATCGCTCAGAAGTGGGACTTTCGGTAGTTATATTGCGAACTGCGGACGGGGAGTCCGAAATTATGCGAATTCTCGCACCGCTTGGCGTCTTACTTCCTAACGGGCTCGGCTTGAATGTGGACGGTAAGGACATCGGTCGTGCTTATTTTGTCCGGTGCTTCCAGGATGGTTGTTATGCTGAAGTGATTTTGAAGGGTGACCTGCTATCTACACTTCGCCAGGGCAAGACGGCCACCTTTATCGTTTTCCAGACACCGGAAGAAGGTATCGGGATTCCAGTTGATCTAAGCGGTTTTTCCGATGGCTATTCGAAAATTCCTTGATCAAAGCTGACATTTCAATAACGATTTACCTCTGAGACTTGGCATTGGCTGACAAAATGTTATGTCTAGACTGAACTTTTCAGTCTATGGAGTTTTTAATGGATTCCCTTGTTGAACAATTTGATGTGGAAAAATCCGAAATCACGAAGCTGTTGGAAGACACAATCGGAAATGCGGATGACGGTGAATTATTCCTTGAGTATTGCGAATCCGAGGGTCTTGTTTTTGACAACGGGCGTCTGAAGTCCGGGAATTTCGATACAAGGCAGGGATTTGGTCTGCGCGCCGTTTCAGGTGAGGTATCTGCTTATTCCCATTCTGGTGACATCTCGCATGCGGGGCTGAAACGCGCATGTGATGCTGTACGTTCTGTCCAAAGCGGACATGGTGGCAGTTACGCTGCTGCGCCACGCGGTACGAACCGTAAACTCTATGGTGAGGACAATCCTATCCTCGCACCTTCTTTCGAGGAGAAAGTGAAGCTGCTTGAAGAGATCGATGCCCATGCACGTGATCTGGATGACCG
This sequence comes from uncultured Hyphomicrobiales bacterium, assembly GCA_963922405.1. Taxonomy (GTDB): domain Bacteria; phylum Pseudomonadota; class Alphaproteobacteria; order Rhizobiales; family Rhizobiaceae; genus JAALLB01. The sequence goes on from CAWUJF010000075.1 coordinate 1,954, forward strand.
CGTAAGACAGGTTACTGTTTCCTTAGGTGCCAACTGGCAAATCGTTGAAATACTTCGCCCTGATGGGCATTTCGTGCGTGATGTGAGGCCTTTGGTTCGTGTGGGGATCAATATTGTTGTGGGAGAAGGTGATCGACAGGAAAGCGGAAATTTCGGATTTGGCGGTCGCAGCAATTACGGTGATTTTATTTCTGAAGCCAAATGGCAACACGGTGTACGTGAAGCACTGCGGATGGCTAACACCAATCTAGAAGCAGTCCCTGCCCCCGCAGGCACTTTTGATATTGTGCTTGGACCTGGCTGGCCCGGGGTCATGTTGCATGAAGCTGTGGGACACGGATTGGAAGGTGATTTCAACCGCAAAAAGACTTCGGCGTTTGCAGAGCTTATGGGTAAGCAGGTTGCATCAAAAGGAGTGACTGTTGTGGACAATGGAACCATTGATGCAAGACGTGGGTCCCTTTCAGTTGATGACGAAGGTACAGCATCCAATGAAACCGTTCTGATCGAAGACGGAATCCTAGTGGGTTACATGCAAGACCGGCAGAATGCGCGTTTGATGGGTGTGGAATCTACCGGAAACGGTCGACGTCAGTCATATGCTCACCAGCCAATGCCTCGTATGACCAATACCTATATGCGTGGTGGAAATCATGATCCTCAGGAAATCCTGGAATCAGTGAAAGACGGTATCTACGCTGTATCGTTTGGAGGCGGTCAGGTGGATATCACTTCCGGCAAGTTCGTATTTGACTGCACTGAAGCCTATGAAATCAAAGACGGCAAGGTTGGACGTCCACTCAAAGGCGCAAATCTGATTGGAAACGGCCCGGAAGCTATGAACCGCATTGCCATGGTTGGTAATGACATGTCTCTGGATGATGGCATCGGCATGTGCGGCAAGAACGGTCAGAGCGTTCCGGTTGGCGTGGGACAACCCACACTTCGGATGAACGCAGTAACCGTGGGTGGCACAGGCGTTTAAGGGTACAGACGTTCCAGCGCCCAGCCGGCATCCAGGTTTTCACGGTCATATCTGAAGCGATCATGCAGGCGGAACTTGCCATCGCTCCAGAACTCGATGGATAGCGGTTTTATGCGAAAACCGGACCAGTGGTCCGGACGCGGTATATCGCCTACGCCAAATTTGGCAGTGTATTTCGCAACTTCCTTTTCCAATGCAAACCGGCTTTCCAGCGGGCGCGATTGCTTGGAAGCATGAGCGCCGATGCGGGAACCCCTGGCCCTTGAATAAAAGTACTCGTCAGCTTCTTCATCGCTTACCACTTCCACTTCGCCACGAAAGCGGACCTGTTTTCTCAGCGTTTTCCAGTGAAAGACGGCAGATGCTTTCTTGCAGCTCAAAAGCTCTTCACCCTTTTGACTTTCAAAGTTTGTGAAAAAAACTATGCCGCGTTCATCAACTCGCCGCATTAGCACCATACGCACGTTTGGCAGACCAGTTTCGTCGACCGTAGCAAGCGCCATGGCCGTCGGATCATTGGGTTCAGAAGCCTCGGCAAGCTTTAACCATTTGTTAAACAAGTCGAATGGATTTTCATGGTCTTGGTCACCATTTTTTAACTCTAATACTTGATCATTCATAGAAAACGCCATCCTTAGTACCGATTGGGGCACAATGTTTTTGAAGAATTGTAACTCGCAAAAGCTGAACAAGCGAGATATGGGGCATATCAGCAGTCGTGGGTCAGAAGTCAACCGCACTCTGAAAACTATTCTGGTCGTAGCATCCTGTGTGCTGCTTCCTGCTTGTAGTGTTTCTTCAGGGATTGGTAGCGCTGCTTCCGAAGATGAGTTGATCACCAGTTCGATCTCAAAACCCGTGGCACCACAAGGTATTGAATCTACAGACGCTGAAATCATCAAATCGGTCGTAGCAAGCGCTGATGCACCGTCAGCACTAGCATGGCAAAATCCGGATACCGGCAATAAGGGTACAATCACCGCGATTGATAAGTTTGTCGGAAGCCATGGTCAAAAGTGCAAAAAATTCCAGACAACTGTGGACACTTTCATGGGTATCGCGCTTTACAATGGCGAGACCTGTGAACTCAAAAAAGGGTTCTGGGTTCTTTCGTGGTTCCTGCGCGAAGACGGATAATCAACCATGTTTTGCCAGCAATGATACGGCAAAATTACTCCAATAATATCAGATACTTATAATCGCGATTATCCTGCAATAAACGGCGTATCGTCGATTGCGGTTTTGTCTGTATTTGCACGAATAATATCCGACAGAGACAGATTGTTTAGCCATGCAATTTCAGATGCCGAGCTCGTGCGCGTATAAAATTTGCTGTCACTGGCTGCAGTGTTCGAAAATTGCTCCGAAACGATCTGCGTGAATGTGGGGCCAAGAAGCGAGTTTGGAATGTGCTTTTCAGACAGACCACCAATCCAGAGATCTATATCGTCCGGGCTGTCATAGACACTAGCCAGTTTTGCACCAAAACCATCCTGGAAAACCGGATCATTGAAATTAGATATTCTTTGAAGTCCCAGAGCTTCCCGCATGTCGTTGTAGGTGGGTAAACCATGGTCACGCCCACGCTGGATGTTCAACGATGCCAGATCCAGGCCGGGACCGCCAGGAGGGCCGAACAATCTGTTTCTCAACCCGTCCACAATCATGGGATCAACTGCTTCTGCAATTTGCTCACTTTGACCCGACAAAATCGCACCCAACCCATTTGTCTGGGTAAATTCTGGTTTGAAAAATACCTCAGACAGGGAAGCCTGTTTCAGGCTGCCATCATCTTGTTTTACCGCAATCGTGTCGCTGACCATTGTATGGCCCAGACGATATGCGGCTGTTGCAAATTCGTTGGATATTTTACCGTCGGCAACGGAATAAGCTGATGGCTCTGTCGAAACCCGGTTATTACCGATGAGGACCGGAAGGAACTCGTTATAGGTGACTGCCTGGATTTCAGCGGTTACGATCCTGCGGGCTTCATTGAAAATCTGCTGATCATTCCAGCCTGGATATTCTTTAGCAATATGATCAGCCAGACGATTGTGTTCGCGCACAAACAGCGTTTGCAAAGAAAGCAATCCCGGTTGTTCTGCTGCTCTGATGTCTCCGGAAAGAACCTTATGTTCCGGATCACCAGGAAGAAACCCGTCTTCCAGTTTCATTTTTCCGCCTTCGAAGCTGCGCAACTCAGCCGTTAGTTCTGCCGTTGCGCCATAAACCATTGAAGCATCCATCAAGGGGGTCTGATCATTTATCTGCTGGCGAACACCATTGGCATCATATTCACCCTCTGAGCGTTTGAACGGGATAAAAGCACGTCCCTGCCCTGCAGGGTCAAAGTTTGGATCACCTTTTGGGGCTGGAATATTTGCCTCTTCTTCACCCTCGCGAGAAAGGACCAGGTCATGATCTATGAACTGTCCCCACGACCAAAGAAGGTCGGAAGCACCTTTTGAATTTTCAGTCTTCTGATCACCCTGATCAGATACAGCATTCGAGATTTCTCTCGGATTAGGTAGATTTCCGACCCTGATCTCTCCTTTACCATCGGCATAATTTGCCGGTACCAGGCGGGACAGGGTTTCACCTGCTTTTGGTGCTTGCGGAAAGCCAGGATGGTCAGGCTTGCCACCATTTCCTGGGCGGCCGATTTGAATGATCACATCATGGCCAGCAGGGATAGTGATCGTGATGTCAGAGTCACCATATACTGGGAAACCGGAGGAACCACCACCGGGCTGATGAGGTGCGGAGGGATTTCCACCAGTGCTTGGCAAACCGGACCCGAGTTGCTGGCTGAATTTCGCAATGATGCTGCTGATGCTCACAATCATCTGAATAATGTTCTGAATGATTTGCGCTTCGATATTCGCATTCGTGTTGCTGTACAATCCCGCCTGCACTTGTGGGGCTGCAGCGGTGTTCAGGAGATTTCTGTTCTGTGGCTTGCGAAATGAACCATTGATCTCTGGCTTTGTTTCAGTCGGTATTTTTGATTTGAACGCTTTCGTTTTCTGTTCCGACACCGGATTACGCAATGTGCAACCACAACAGTTTTGAGGCGACTGAAAATTTGCCCGACTAATCATTTTACCCAACCTAATCTGAAAAAATTGATGTATTTGTCATTTTCCGCGAAGCTATCACGAATTCGTGAGCATGATTATGCGATCAAATTACGTAGGCGGCTAAGTAACTACTTGATCGGTGATTTCACCAGCCACCCTTTAATTCCCTTTAAAAACCATCCATATAGGGAGTAACTCAATGAGGCAGTTCAGTTTTGGTGTAAGTAATGGCCAATCCTTATTCCGTACTCGGCGTTAGCAAGGGTGCGAGTGAAAAAGACATAAAATCTGCATTCCGCAAGCTGGCGATGAAATATCATCCAGACCAGAATGCTGGGAACAAGAAAGCTCAGGCAAAATTTGCTGAGATCAATCAGGCATATGAAATTCTGAGTGATAAGGAAAAACGCGCTCAGTATGACCGCGGTGAGATTGACGATGCCGGCAAGCCCAAGTTCGCGGGTTTCGGCGGTGGTGCCGGCGGCGGTGGAAATCCGTTCGAGGGTTTTGGGGGCGGAAGTTTCCGTTCCTCTGACGGTGGCTTTGGTGGTGCTGAGGACATTTTCAGCGAGATATTCGGGTCGGCCTTTGGCGGTCAGGCAAAATCCAGACAAGGGGGGCCTTTCAAATCCTCCCAGAAGAATACCCCTAAGCTTGATGTGACAATCAAAACGAAAGTCACCCTGGAAGACCTGATGCGTGGCAAGGCTGTTGTGACGTTGCCTAATAGCAAACAGATTTCAGTTTCAATTCCGCCTGAAGTGGATGAGAAACAAACCGTTCGCCTCAAAGGTCAGGGGAAATCGCAACCAGGCATGAATCCGGGTGATGCATTGGTCAGTTTTGTGCTAATGCCGGACAAGCGCTTTCAACGCACAGGAACAGACTTGCGCGCTGACGTGCCGTTGCCGCTGGAAACTGCTGTTGTTGGTGGCAAAGTGACGGCTGAAACATTCGAGGGGAAAATTTCACTCACCATACCCGCTGGTACGGACTCAGGAAAAATGTTTCGCATCAAGGGAAAAGGCCTGCCAAAAAAAGGTGGTGGCCATGGAGATCTGTTGTTGACCACATCAATTCAGCTTCCCAAGGGTAAACTTGCTGAATTAGAGAAATTGTTTAAAAACGCGCCTAAATAATTTGAAATATAAGTTGAAAACTTATCCTGATGATGACATCGCTGCCATGTTGCAGCATTGTAAAGGGTGTGGCATACCCCAATTGGGGTGAAATTATAAAAATATATCGTATCACCCCATTGCCGGGACTAAATAAGTTAATTGGAGATTCGACGTATGAGTGGCACCAGCAGTTTGATGGCTGGAAAGCGCGGTCTGATTATGGGGGTGGCCAACAAACGCTCAATTGCGTGGGGTATCGCTAAGGCATGTGCTGATGCGGGTGCACAAATAGCACTCACCTACCAGGGAGACGCGCTGAAAAAGCGTGTGGAACCTTTAGCAGATGAATTGGGCGCGATTGTCGCTGGAGAATGCGACGTAACCGAAGAGTCTTCGATCGATGCCGTTTTTGCAGAACTTGAAAAGCAATGGGGGAAACTTGATTTTCTCGTCCATGCTATTGCGTTTTCCGACAAGGATGAATTGACCGGTCGCTATGTGGAAACTTCAGCTGATAATTTCCGCAAGACCATGGATATTTCAGTTTACTCATTTACCGCTGTTGCCCAGCGTGCAGAAAAACTGATGACTGATGGCGGTTCCATGGTGACGCTCACCTATTATGGTGCCGAGAAAGTAATGCCTCACTACAACGTAATGGGTGTTGCAAAAGCTGCGCTGGAGGCTTCAGTCAAATATCTGGCGGTTGATCTGGGTTCAAACAACATCCGCGTTAATGCAGTATCAGCCGGGCCGATCAAAACGTTGGCAGCGTCCGGCATCGGAGATTTCCGCTACATCCTCAAATGGAATGAATATAATTCGCCACTGAAACGTACGGTTTCCATCGAAGAAGTGGGCGATTCCACATTATACCTATTGTCTGACTTGTCACGTGGTGTTACCGGAGAAGTACATCATGTGGATTCCGGTTATCACACTGTCGGTATGAAAGCTGTGGATGCTCCTGATATTTCTAAGGTGAGCGACTAACCGGACGGATTAATGGCCGATCCTACAATTTACTATGTAAGACACGGCCAGACTGACTGGAACGCGGAACTGCGTTTTCAGGGCCAGATGGATATCCCCCTCAACGAAACGGGTCAAAAACAGGCGGACGAGAACGGCCGCAAGATGGCTGGTATCCTTGGTAAAGCCGAGGGGCTGCCTTTTATCTCCAGCCCGTTGTCACGCGCGCGGGAAACCATGGAGCGTATTCGCACGCAGATGGGCCTGCCGGTAGAAGATTACTCAATAGAAAAAAGACTCATCGAAGTTTCTTACGGTGATTTAGAGGGCACCAGCCAGGCCGAACTTAAGGCAAGTGACCGGGAGCGATACTATTATCGCAAGCAGAACCCGTGGACCTACCGTCCCGAGGGTGGAGAAAGCCACGAAGACGTGCTGGGGCGCATGAGCGACTGGTATAACAGCCTTTCAGAAGATTGCGTTGTAACAGCGCATGGTGCCATTGGCCGTGTCTTGAGAATCTATCTTCTGAACCTCGATCCATACACCGATGTGAAATTCGCATTTCCACAGGATGAGATCTGTATAATCAAACGAGGCGTAGAGAAGTGGTTGTAAGCCGTTGTTACGACTTCCCATTGATCAAAAATTGCTCTAAACATCCGCGACACCAATCATCATCGGGCAATAATGTCGTATAATTCGTTCGGACACCTTTTTAGAGTAATGACCTGGGGAGAGAGCCACGGTCCTGCGCTTGGTTGCGTAGTGGACGGCTGTCCTCCTGGTTTGGAATTTACCATACAGGAAATTCAAGACTATCTGGATAAACGCAAACCAGGCCAATCCAAGTTCACAACCCAGCGTCGTGAGCCAGATGAGGTGGAAATCCTGTCTGGCGTTATGGATAAGGATGGCTCTGAGGAGATTCTGGTTACTACGGGCACTCCTGTTTCCATGATGATCCGCAATACCGATCAGCGCTCAAAAGACTATAGCGAAATCAAGGATCGGTTCAGGCCGGGACACGCTGATTATACGTATGACCTTAAATACGGCATCCGGGATTACCGCGGTGGGGGCCGATCCTCTGCCAGGGAAACTGCCGCTCGTGTTGCAGCTGGTGGCCTGGCCCGCAAAGTCATTCCGGGCCTGAATGTGCGTGCAGCTATGGTGCAGATGGGTGAAAAGAAGATTGATCGTGCCAACTGGGACTGGGACGCAGTCAATCAAAACGATTTCTTCTGCCCCGATGCCGGTGTGGTTGATGAGTGGGCAGATTATCTGGGTAAAATTCGCAAAGAAGGATCATCCGTTGGTGCTGTCATTGAGGTTGTGGCCGAGGGCGTACCTGCTGGAATAGGCGCCCCTGTTTACGCGAAACTTGATCAGGACATTGCATCACATCTGATGTCGATTAATGCCGTGAAAGGTGTCGAAATCGGAAACGGCTTTGAAGCGGCAAGGATTACCGGACTGGAAAACGCTGATGAAATGCGTGTAGGAAACGATGGTCAGGTAGATTTCCTTTCGAACAATGCAGGCGGGATTTTGGGAGGCATCGCCACAGGACAACCAGTCGTCGCCCGGTTTGCGGTGAAGCCAACCTCATCAATGCTTTTACCAACAAAAGGAATAACTG
>CAWUJF010000076.1:0-9727 GCA_963922405.1 uncultured Hyphomicrobiales bacterium
GATCTTCGGCATAACCTTTGCCCTTCTTCGTGATCGCGTGGATCAGGATCGGGCCGTCGGCGCGGGTCTTCACGGTGCTTAGAATAGCCACCAGGCTTTCCATATCGTGCCCGTCAATCGGTCCAATATGATAGAAACCCATTTCCTCAAACATGGTGCCGCCAGTTACATAACCGCGGGCATGTTCGACAGCTCGAGTTATTGCACGGTCGACCGTCTTGCCCAGATATGTCGTCATTTTTTTACCGATTTCTCGCATACCCATATAGGTGCGACCGGTTGCAAGACGTGCTAGATATGCACTCAGGGCGCCGGTGGGCGGCGCGATCGACATGTCATTGTCATTGAGGATTACAATTAGACGTGCGTCCATCGATCCTGCATTGTTAAGGGCTTCAAATGCCATCCCTGCTGACATCGCGCCATCACCGATTACCGCGATCACGTTATTGTCGCCATCTGAAAGCTCTCTGGCCAAGGCCATACCCAATCCTGCTGAAATCGAGGTGGAACAATGGGCAGCGCCAAATGGGTCATATTCACTTTCGGCACGTTTGGTGAAACCTGATAAGCCACCTTCCTGGCGTAAAGTTTTGATCCTGTCTCGGCGCCCTGTGAGAATTTTGTGTGGGTAACATTGGTGCCCCACATCCCAGATGAGTCGATCATCAGGTGTGTTGAACACGTGATGCAATGCAACCGTAAGCTCAACAACACCGAGACCAGCTCCCAAATGCCCACCCGTTTGAGAGACGGCATCAATAACCTCCAAGCGAACTTCATCTGCAACCTGCTGCAGATGCTGTTCGTCTATCTCACGCAAATCGTGGGGAGTATTAATTTTGTCTAGGAGTGGTGTACTGCTGCTCATTTTAAAACTCTGTCGTAACTAGCCTATATATGGGCTTTTTTTCGTTTTGGTACAATAGGAGTATCAGTCGCACGTAAGTTTCCTTAAATACATGAATTTCTGTGCAGCTTTCACGCAATTATTTGCCCGTCCTCAACCGTAAAAAAGTTTGCTCGGTTATCCAGAGCTTTGAAAAGATCGTAATCTGTTCCTGTCATCCAGGCCTGACAACCCAGCATATCTATCATCTCATAAAGTGCGGCTCTTCTACCCTCATCGATATGTGCTGCAACCTCATCAAGTAGAAGGATCGGAGAATATCCGTTCATTTCACCCACTAGCCTGGCATGTGCAAGCATAAGACCAATAAGCAAAGCTTTCTGTTCCCCGGTTGAACACTGGCTGGCTGGCATTGATTTAGGTCGGTGACTCACATTTAAATCGCTTCTATGCGGACCTTCGAGCGTTCGTCCTGCTCGCGTATCAATACTCCTGTTTGTCTTCAATCGATCAAGGTATTCATCTTCCAGATCACTTGCCGCTAAATCTCCAACGGAATTCTCCAAACTACCCGATAATGAAATAAGCGCATCTGGAAAGGGTGATTGCGGATCGTTGTTTTTTACGATCACCTCGCTCAACAACGTCACCAGTTCATGGCGGGCGGAAGCTATTGCAATTCCTAGTTCAGCAAGTTGAGCCTCTGTTGCGTCAAGCCAACGGTAGTCTGGTGCATCTTCGCTCAGGAGTTTATTTCGGGCCCGCAATGTTTTTTCAAAATCAGCAACGCGACGGCCATGTGCCGGGTCGATTGCCAGGACCATGCGGTCGAGAAAACGCCTCCGATCACCCGCGCTTCCGGTGAATAGCCCGTCCATCGCAGGCGTAAGCCATAATATTCTGCAATGCTCCAACAAAACATCAGCCGTCTTTGCTTGCGCGCCATTTATGTGGACTTTGCGACCGGATTCCACCCCTAAAGCTGTCTCTTGAAGGCCCGTTCCAATTGAAACTTCACCTTGTGCGCCATTCAGCCTTGCAAACACGGTCCAGGCACCTGAACCACTGTTGTTGCCAATGGCATCATAAGTGGCGCGCCTCATCCCTCGGCCTGGTGACAAAAATGACACCGCTTCAAGTATGTTGGTCTTGCCGGCACCATTTTCTCCGGTCAAGACTACATGGCGTTGGTCGGCATCAATGCTTGTCGCAGAATAATTTCTGAAGCTTGTGAGTTTTAGCTTTTCAACATAGACGGAGTTCAATTAAATCCGCTTTCATCCGATTGGTGAAATACGCATCAAACACGCATCGGCATAAGAACATAAATTGCTCCGTTTTCAGCGGAGTCCTTGATCAAAGTGGGGGATCCGGGATCGGATAGTAAAAAGGTTGCTTCATCACCCACCAGCTGGTTTGTGATATCCAGCAAATACCGTGAATTGAACCCGATATCGAGCGATTCTGATGAATAGCTTACCGCGATCTCTTCTTCCGCTGTACCGGATTCTGGATTGTTCACTGATAGCACCATCTGGCTGTCGGAAAGCTGAAGCTTCACGGCTCGCCCACGTTCTGATGATATGGTTGAAACCCGATCAACCGCACTCGCAAAAACCGTGCGCTCCATGACCAATGACTTATCATTACCAGTGGGAATAACTCGATTATAGTCAGGAAATGTACCGTCAATCAGCTTTGATGTTAGGACCGTTTCACCAACGCTCAACCTTATTTTGGAGTCAGAGAGTTCCACATGCACAGCAGCGTCAGGATCTTCCACCAGGCGTTGTATTTCGCCCACTGCTTTCCTAGGGATAATTATTCCCGGCATACCGTCAGAACCATCCGGTGCGACAGTTTGAGACCGGGCAAGCCTATGCCCATCAGTCGCAACGGCGCGAAGGACGGTTTCTCCTTCATCTTCCACCGTATGTAAAAAGATCCCGTTCAGATAATACCTTGTTTGTTCGGTGGAAATGGCAAACTGAGTATGGTTGATCAGTTTGCGGATTTCTCCAGTAGCCATGGAGAATGAGTGACTGAACTCACCGGCAGATATATCAGGAAAATCCTCGACCGGTAGCATTTGCAGTGTGAACTGAGAGCGTCCAGACGTGATTTTTATGATGGAAGCATCGCCTTCGATTGAAAGCATCACTTCTGATCCGCCTGGCAATTTCCGGACAATTTCATAAAGCATATGAGCCGGCACGGTTGTGGCGCCAGATTGTTCAACACTTGCGGGAGTTTTCTCAAAAATCTCCAGATCAAGATCCGTCGCCTTTAAGTGCAGTTGTTTTCCATCTGCTTTCAACAAGACGTTGGATAGGATCGGTATCGTGTTCCGACGTTCAACAACCCGATAAACGTGACCGAGAGACTTCAACAGATTGGATTGTTCAATGGTCACACGCATAATGTGAAAACTCCCCGCAAAGAAATCCGGGCTCAAGGCCCTCTTTGTGATATTGTGCTAATTACGACAGCCCGCACACCCGTACGGTTAATCAGAGTGGGGAAAAATGGCTTGATTTGCAAGGGCTAGTCTCTGTAATCCAACTGCTTTTTGGGGAAAAGCAGCCCCAGACTGATGCTTTTCCCCTTCCCCATCTCCCGAACTGGTTATTCAAGGATTAGGCGCTTCAGGAGTTCAATCTCATGCGATAGTTTCTGATCCTCTGAAGTCAGCGCTTCAATCTTTCGCACAGCATGCAAGACTGTTGTATGGTCACGACCACCGAACCGTCGACCAATCTCAGGAAGTGACCGTGGCGTCATGACTTTTGAAAGATACATTGCAATTTGCCTAGGACGAACAATTACACGTGTACGACGATTTGACAGGAGATCATTCTTCGAAACATTGAACTGGCGAGCCACGATTCTTTGAATATCTTCAATCCGGACCCGTTTGGTGTCAGCAGATTTGATAAGATGAACCAATATCTTATCAAGTTCCTCGAGTGTCATGCCGCCTTCAGAGAATTGATGTTGGACAAGCAACTGATTGAAAGCGCCTTCCACATCTCTGCCGCTGGATGAAACCCTGCGGGCCACATAATGAAGAATATCTTCCGGAATCTCCAGACCAGGTTGCTCCGATTTGGCTTCCTTGTAGCGTGTATTCAGAATTTCCTTGCGTAGCTCATAATCCGGCGGATCAATTTCCAGTGTCACACCGCCTTTAAGCCGGGACCTAACCCTCTCATCCAGGCTCTCCAGTTCTGCCGGCTGACGATCTGCTGCAACCACAACCTGTCGGGCGCTATCGATCAGCTCATTCAACAGGTGGCAGAATTCTGCCTGAATAGCTTTACCCTGCAAAAATTGAAGATCATCAATCAGCAGAAGGTCTATGTCGCGAAGGGACTCTTTCAAAGTCAGCGCAGTCTTGTCACGAATTGCTGTCGCAAACCGCCACATGAAATATTCAGCAGTCAGATACAGGACTCGAGCCTTGGGATTCCGCTGTCTCGCGCGCCATGCTATCGCTTGCAGCAAGTGTGTCTTCCCTAAACCAACGCCAGCATGAATGATCAGCGGATTGAAATGCGACGCCGTAATATCATCTGCAATTGTTCTCGCAGCTGCATGAACCATGCGGTTTGAAGAGCCTTCTATAAAACTCTCAAACGTGTGTCTTGTATCAAGTGGTGACCCTGCAAAACCTGCCTTTTGCTCAACGGGTTTGGCACTATTGCGTGACAGCAGGTTACGATTGGCAGCAGCAGGAGCCTGACCAGACATCGTTGTATTGCTTCCCCCCATAGCTCCGCGAGCAGGCGCCATTTTTTGTTTCGCACTTGGAACTATTGGTTTGCGGACAATCACATCAATGCGCAAAACAGAGCTGTCTTCTGCCTGCCATAGCTCGAGCAGCATGTCGCGGTACTTTGAAAATATCCAGCTCTTGAGGAATGCTGTTGGAACGCTGTGTTGTGCAACGCCACCCTCAACGCATTTGATTTTCAAGCGCCCAAACCAGCTGTCGAATACATCTTGCCCCAGTCTAATCTGTAACTGCTTTCTGATACGATCCCATTTCTGGTTAATTTCGCCAGATTGCTCAGAATTATTGTTGTTATCTGCCATGACCGCTTTATTACCCATATTTTCTTCCCCATGATCAAGCCCCACGACACCGCTTGATATATTTTTTTGCAAATGGGAGAGATTTTCTGCAGATATTGTAGACCAAGTCTTTTGCTCGTTCTTTTGTCTTGTCGTTTCAGATAATTTGCCGCAGCTGGTATTCATTCTGCATTCCCCATTTAAATATTATTATGTTTTGACCCTAGAGTCGGTTCACTCAAAAACAACTTTCACCTCGAATTGATTGCACATCTCCTTTCTATTGAACCGTTATTGCATCCAAGGAAGCCCATCAAACTTCCATCCGGCAACACTGGCGCGGTGGCCATTCTGATCCTTATCACCTTCAAAACCGCCAAGAACATTGTAAGCATTGGAAAATCCATGGCTCGTAAGAGCCTGGGCTGCTGCAATGCTGCGGACACCTGATCTGCAGAGGCAAAATACTTTGCTATCTTTGCCCAAATCCAGTTCGTCCATTCTGGCCATCACGTCGGATACAAATTGACTGTTGATCTCCATGGTTGGAAACTTTTGCCATTCCACAGTTATCAACTTTTTACCGATTGCATCTAATACTGGAACGCCCACGAAATTCCACTCAGGCATGGTTCGGACATCAACCAGAGCAGCTGAAGATGTATCTTGCAAAACTTGCCAACAAGTTTTGCAATCAATATCCCCCGCGTAGTTCATCCCGTACCTTCCCTATTCGCACAATTGACTCTCATCAAAAATGCGTTGTCTATCTAACTAAAATAAAAGACCTCATGTGAGCGGAGTAGATGCACCCCGGTAAATGGAAATCGGCTGCTGGACACAAAACTAGTCGCTGCGAAATTTACCGACATACGCTCGGTTACAGCGCTAGAAGACTCACGTTCGATACACTTATCAGAATCTGATTGTACAAAATCAAACAGTACTAACTAATAGGTGAATCAGAGTTTGAAATCCTTCCTGGATACTGTTGCAGGCATTCCAGAATGATAATCGAACGTTCCCCTCATTCCATCTACGGCAACCAACTTACCCAACGGATTTTAGCAGATCAATAGCCCTATTAAGAGTTTCTTAACCAATAAATTTTTTTTTGGCCTTTGAGAAATGAATCTCACAAACTCAGGCTGAGAGAATCATTTAAGAATCAATGGCGTTTCCAATTTTTGTCAAAAAAATCCAGTTACAAAATTTTTTTCCAAAAATTTTTTTGCCGATCCTGTCTTGACAAGGATATTTGTGAAAATTTCAATTGTGTAAAAACTATGTCTCTATAAATCATTGTTTTTATTGATTAAAATGAGAACAACTTCTGGAGGTAGGATTCTAATATTACCATGCGTAATTTCCGCATTTTTGTCAAAAAATGGTACTTTAAAAAGTACAAATAAAAAAACCCGACACTGTGGCCGGGCTTTCTTAAATTATGTCCTAATCAGGTTAGGCGCCGATTTTCTTGATGCCGGCTGATAGTCTGGAAATTTTCCGGGCAGCGGTATTCTTCTTCAGGATACCTTTAGTAACTGAGCGCATAATTTCAGGTTGTGCTGCTTTCAAAGCCACATTCGCTGCTTCTTTGTCACCACCCTCAATAGCGGCTTCAACTTTCCGGATGAAAGTACGCATCCGCGAACGTCTTGCTTTGTTAGCTTCGGTGCGGCGGGCGATCTTGCGAATTGCCTTTTTAGCCGATGTTGTATTTGCCATTTTGGCTTCCTGTATTATCTCATTTCTTCAAGACGAATTCTGCCAAGCTGTTGTCTCGCGCTAGTATCTCTTAACTGGCTGGAAAGCAGACAGGCCAAGCATCGCCTGTAATTTTGGGGCTTCGTACAGCAAAAGCACTCAAAGGTCAACGGCAAATTAGGTCGGAAGGCAGTTTGATTAACGTTGACAAGTGGGACAATAAAATGTGGAACGGCCCGATTGAACAATACGTATGACGGTGCCATCGCAACCAGCCGTATTGCAGGCACAATTTTCGCGGTCATAAACATTGAAACGGTGCTGGAAATACCCCAGAGAACCATCAGTATTCTTGTGATCGCGCAATGATGATCCGCCCGCTTCGATGGCTTCGGAAATAACCTGCCGGATATTTGAGGCAAGAAGTTCAGTGCGTTTTGTTGCTTTTCCATCTTTTCTGGCAATCGTGCCTGCTTTTCGTTTGGGTGATAATCCCGTGCGCCACAATGCTTCGCAGACATAAATATTCCCAAGCCCGGCGATTAGCCGTTGATCAAGTAGGGCGGCTTTCAAGGGAGTGGATTTGCCAGCAAACAGTCTCGAAAGCGTTTCTCCGTTGAGTGAATTACCGGTCGGCTCAATACCCATATTGGCAAAATGAGAACACGTGTCCTTTTCCTGCAGGTTAATCAGATCCATAAAGCCAAATCTTCGCGGATCGTTATAGGTGACCACGGATTTTCGGTCATCAATACTGATCTCAAAAACCACATGATCATGTTTCTGTTCAGTGGTTCGAGGATGATAAAACGAACCCGGAATGTTTTCCCCTTCCATATGCTCTGTTCTGAAAGAGCCAGACATTCCTAAATGCATAATGAGCAGTTCTTCACTATCAAGATCCAGAGTGAGATATTTTGCCCGGCGTCCAACGGACATTATTTTACGACCTTCTAGGCGCTTTACGAAGTTATCGGGGAACGGGTATCGCAGGTTTGCCCGCCGCAGAACAACATTCGAAAAAACAGCCCCTGCCATGACAGGTTCAAGACCTCTTCGAACGGTCTCGACTTCGGGCAACTCAGGCATATCTTTACCCTTTGTGCAAACAATCTGTGAAAACCACTTTGGCTTACCCCATATATAATGTATTGAGTGCCAAACAGTTACAGGTATCTGGTTATGACAAAAGCGCGTAGCACTAAAGCTGAGGATATGGAAACCTCTTTTGGGTATTCAACGGTTAATCCCGGAGAAAAACAACCACTGGTCAACGACGTGTTTCATAATGTCGCCCAGCGCTACGACATTATGAATGACCTGATGTCAGCAGGGATGCATCGCCTTTGGAAAGATGCAATGGTTTCAGCGGTTGCGCCGCCCAAGAATGATAATCGGGAGTGGGTTTCAATTGATGTGGCGGGTGGTACTGGCGATATTGCCTTCCGTATCGTTGAGCGAGGTGGTGCGAAAGTTCATACAACTGTTTTTGACATAAATGGTTCCATGCTCGAAGTGGGGGAAAAGCGTGCAGAGAAACTTCGCATCCGGGATAAACTCACATTCGTAGAAGGCAATGCGGAAGAACTGCCTTTTGAATCGGGTAGCTTTGATGCTTACACAATCGCCTTCGGTATCCGTAATGTACCCAAGATGGAAAAAGCGATTGGAGAAGCTTACAGAGTTCTGAAGCCGGGCGGAAAATTCGTTTGTCTGGAATTTTCTGAAGTCAATATTCCGATGTTAGATCGGTTTTATGATCAGTGGTCCATGAATGTAATTCCAGGGATCGGTCGAATGGTGACAGGTGACCGGGAATCCTACCAGTATCTCGTGGAGTCCATACGCAAGTTTCCAAACCAGCAAAAATTTGCAGAGGCTATCTCAGGACAGGGCTTTGGGAATGTGTCTTGGAGAGATTTTTCAGGCGGTATTGTCGCGCTCCACTCCGGATGGAAAATTTGATTAAAATCGGCCTGTGCGTTCTATGAGAAACATTCGACCATATTTTGCTCTTGCGCGCGCCGGATGGGTTTTGGTGCGAGAGGGTGTAGTGTCTGCATTCCCTGCAGATGCGTTACCTGCTCCAGCCAGATTTGGCCACCGGATAGCAGGTATTATTGCTCGCAATAATTCTGCAGATCGAAAACAGTCCGAACGTTTATCAATTGCAATCAATAAACTTGGCCCAAGTTGGATCAAGCTGGGCCAGTTCCTGGCGACAAGGCCAGATGTGGTTGGCACTGCTACCGCACGTGATTTGTCTCTGCTACACGATCAAGTGGAACCTTTCTCCCAGGAAGAAGCAAAGCTCCGCATAGAACAGTCCCTGGGACGTCCAATTGATGAGCTTTTTGAGAGTTTTAGCGAACCGATAGCGGCTGCTTCTGTGGCCCAGGTCCATAAAGCCACCTTGAAATCAACTGGTGAGCCAGTCGCAGTGAAAGTCATCAGGCCTGGTGTAAGGGCCCGTTTTCGCAAAGATCTGGACACCTTCTATGCTGCTGCAAATCTAATGGAGGCAACTGCCGAGCAGGCTAAAAGGCTGAAACCTGTTTCAGTTGTCGACATGCTCGCGCAATCAGCAAAGATCGAGATGGATTTGCGGTTGGAAGCTGCAGCCTTTTCAGAACTGGGAGAAAACACCAAAGAAGATTCAGGTTTTTCAGTCCCGTCAGTCAGCTGGGAGCTTACCGGCCGGGATTGTCTGACCATGGACTGGGTCGATGGCATTAAGCTTTCTGACGTAGATTCATTAAAGGAAGCTGGTCACGATCTGGAAGCACTGGCCGTGACACTGATCCAGTCATTTCTGCGCCATTCTGTCAGAGACGGGTTTTTCCATGCCGATATGCATCCAGGAAATATTTTTGTCAGAAGCGATGGTGAAATCGTAGCCGTTGATCTGGGCATTGCTGGTAGGCTTGGTAAGGATGAGCGCCGGTTTTTGGCTGAAATTTTGTATGGGTTTATCAAGCGGGATTATTTACGCGTTGCGCAAGTGCATTTTGATGCGGGATATGTGCCAAGCCATCATGATGTACACAGTTTCGCTCAGGCAATCCGCGCCATTGGTGAACCCATACACGGGCAACC
>CAWUJF010000077.1:0-9664 GCA_963922405.1 uncultured Hyphomicrobiales bacterium
CGCAGAAATAGCTTCCGCACCCGGGCGGGTGGATTCTCCACCGATATCAATAATGACAGCGCCCTCATCAATCATTCGATTAGCCTGCTCAACCGCTGCCCTCACAGTTTCGAACTTTCCGCCATCTGAAAATGAATCAGGTGTGACGTTCAAAATGCCCATCAAAATCGCTTTTTTTCCAATCTCAAGCTCACAATCGTGGGCGAGTTTCCATGTCGTCGGAGTAATCGGATTTTTCATGAATTAAATTCCTGATAATACGTTGTACAGGTCAGATGAATTCGAGTTGTGATGTTTAAATCAGTGATCCGGTAAAATCCATTTTTTTCCGGATGTGGCTGCTGAAATTTGCTTAAAAGAAGTTGTTCAAGAATTTTGCGCGATTTTCTTACAATAAATGTTTGAGAAATAGCTGAGGTTAAGTGTGTTTTAATGATTTGACGTAAAGGTAGGTATATATCGGTAAGGGTAAGTTTGATATTCAGATGTTAAAAAAGATTACTAAATCATTCGCTTCTGTCTGGACGAAAACCAAACTCGAGCCAGAGACCAGCGATAATTCAGAAGCAAAAGAAAATGATAAGCCACAAGCCGGGAAAGACAAGGTTGTTGTGGACATCATGACTGCCGTTTTCTAGAAAATTTCCAAGCACTTTTACTACTGTAACTGGTCAATATCTGCTTGCAACACCGTGTACTGCCCAAAAAACTGAATGATATCTCCCGGGCCGAGACTGTCCCAGTTCCCGTTTGCCCCGCCGTCTGATGTAGTACCGCTAACCGGTATTCCGCCACCGGTCGCCAGGATCTCACCATTTGGAAATACTTTGGGGCCGTTTGCGTTATGTGAATCGTCCAACTGGATGTTGGTAATGGTAACATTGCCGTTGTTTGTGACGGTGTAGGTGTAGGTAATAATTTGTCCAAGCACCACGTCAGTTACATCATCAGCGGTTTTCTGAACTGACATGTCCGGAAAGGTGGTGATTGCAACTGCATCTCCATCTGAAACACTCAACACGCCGGTTCCAGGGTTGAAACTGGCGGTGGCCAAATCATCCACATCGCCATCACCGCCACCGTTAGAGTCAAAGTCGGCCTGCGTCAGTGTATAAGTTGCCGTGCAGGTTTCAGATGAATTGAGGTTGAGATTATTGATCACAGCCGCACCGCTTGACGGACAAACGATCACTGTGCCAGCCAAGGCAGTTGAGACTGTAATTGCTCCGGTAGATGCAATTGAGTTGTTGGTCACCACAATCGTAAACGTGATGGTGTCACCCACATCCTGAATTGTCGAATTAAGCCCAAGTGCTGTGGTGGGAGCGCTGCCGGTTTCAGAGATTACCAAACCAGGAGCACTTGTAGTTACATCCCAGTAACCAACTAGCTCTCCCGGAGCATCAAGGCCAGTCCACACAATTCGGTCAATGTGAATACCAGCATTGATTGATGCGGTATCGAGGACAAAGCCAAAGAAGGCGGCAGGACTGTCGGGCGTTATGTTTGTGGGTCCGGTAACGGGAATATTGGTGCCATTGCTCAATTCAAGCGTAAGTGCTGACCTCTGGAAGCCGTCGTTCCAGTCGATGACATCAAATGCAAAGGAAAACGCTTCATTCGTAAGCGTGAAAACCACATCCGCTGTCAATGAGTATGCCCCAACAAGGCCCGGCACATTGGGAGCATTGGCATTAAATCCAATGCAGGCCGTAGGTACGGATGTTTGAGGGTCACTCAACTGTGGGCAAAATCCGGAAGTACCGAAACTGACGGTTCCGTTTCTGACAGCTGAGAACCCGTCGAACACATCACCAGGGGCCAAAGTGGACATAAGGGTGTTTGTTGTGACTGAACTGAAGTTCTCAAATGTGGTGACTGAGCCTGTGGGAATTGCTGCGTTATAGGTAGCCCGGTCCGTGTATGTGGTGACGGTTTGGGCCGCAAGCTGATCCTTACCTAAAAAGACTGCATCGCAAATCAGGAAGAATAATAGAAACAGGAAAAAGCGAACGCCATTGCTTTGTTGTTTGAAAAAATGGCGCCCGCCTGCTGGCCTGAAATTTTCAGATTTTAGATATGAAACACCCATATGCCGCGAATCCGCAATTCAGAAGAATCCTTTATCCAGATGGATTTTGAATAGGATTACTTGCGTGCAGCTTTCCAGTACGGCGAAGTTTGGCATCGAATCTTGTATGTTCCAGCAACACCAGCTCGTCTTTAAACTAGTTGAACCAGCCTGATGCATAAAAACACGGATATACACTCGCAAAGAGTTTGCCAGATTTTGAGGAGCAGCTCTTGGCATATGGAAACCCTTCAAGCCGCAAGAGGAATAGGCCTTCCTGATTGGGCAATTGGTGCCGGATTTATTCGAAATGCGGTTTGGGATCACCTGCATGGGTATGACAAGATCACTCCGCTCGCTGACATTGATGTTTTGTATTTTGAGCCCAGTGATTTGAGCAAGGAACGAGAGTTGGATATTGAAGCCATACTCAAGGCTATTTTGCCGGACCGCCCCTGGTCCGTACGTAATCAGGCTCGGATGCATCTAAGAAACAGTGATGCACCCTATGCTTCAACAGAGGATGCTTTGCGCTACTGGCTAGAAACGCCTACCTGTGTTGCTGCACGTTTAGAAGCTGACAACCGCCTCACTCTTTATTCTCCTTATGGATTGTCCGACCTGATGGAAATGAGAGCTTCTCTAACAAAACATGGTGAGACACGTATTGAACAATACAAAGCAAGAATGACGGAGAAAAACTGGCCTTCCATCTGGCCAAAGGTTGTCGTGACAGGTTGTTAAGCGGCATATCCGCTTTATATCTCCAGCCTGGTTAGATATTCATCAGGAAATCACGCAGTGCCTTTGCTGGCCTTGATGGCCGCCGGTCTCTCATGGCGATTTTCGCAATGACATAGCCAAAGCCATGATTTTCATTCACACGGATCAAATTACCCGCACCAAGATCTGCTTCTACGCTGAGAGAGATAAGTAGAGCGCTGCCAAGGCCTTTTCTCGCCAACTCGAGCGAAACCTGTCTATTATTGATCAGGAATTCCGGCTCAATTGTTAAAGAGCTTTCGCGGTTATTCAGCTTACTTTGATAAAACAGCGTACCACTCTTGAGCTGATGATCACTCGCAATGAAGGGTATCTTGTTGAGATCGCGTTTCAGATTGCCGTTTAACATTTCGGCATATTTTGGCGCGCAGACCAACTCCAGAGGATAGGCCGCAATTATGTTCTTTCCGGATTTCACTATCGGGCTGAACTCTGTTCGAATTGCCATATCATGTTCACTGGTTCTCAGGTCAATCCAGGTGTCATCTGCATTGATAAACGTTTTGACATCTGGATACTTCGCCTGAAAACCTGAAACAATTGTTGGCATCCAACTGGAAGCCAGTTCAGTCGGCATTGTGAGCGACACAGTTCCATTGATCAAAGACTGGTCATTGCCAATGTCTTCGAAAGTCTCCTCAAAAGCGTCGATGGTGTTCATTGCTTTTTCAAGGAATTTATCACCGTCCGGTGTCAGCAACATGCGGCGTGTGGTCCGGTTGATGAGCGTTACGCCGGTGATCTCTTCAAGATCAAACAAAGCTGCGCTTACCACCGCTGGCGAGAGCCTCAGCTTTCTCGCAGCTCCCCTGATCGAACCGGCCTTTACGATCTCGGTAAAGTAAACCAGCAGTCTGAAATCGCGTACATTCATCACTTTATTGTTCAGTTTAAACAGACAATATTTTCATTATTTCTGTTGTACAGGACATTTTCTCCACATGATAGCTCTTAGTTGCGGGTCTAATCGAACAGACCCCCTACTGCTAACCTGGAGATAGAAATGACCAAATTGAGATTGATAATTGTCGCCCTTGCATTTGCCGTTATCAGCCCCGTTGCATTTGCCGGCGACAAAGATGTGGTGAAGGCTTTTTACACTGATCTGTTGAGCGAACCCAATGCCCCGGATCTGGAAGAACGCGTATCAAAGGTCATGATCGACAAATGGGTTTCCATACCAACGCCAAGGGGTGGTCCGGATGCAGCCGGCTTTGTGAAATCGCTCAAAGGGTTTGGGGCTGCTATTCCTGATCTTAAATGGGAAATTCAGGAAATCCTGCAGGATGATAATCGCTACATTGTCCGAAGTATTGCTACTGGGACACCGGTGAAGCCAATGTTCGGGGTCGAGCCGAAGGGGAACAGCTTCAAGATCATGACGATTGATATCCACACGGTTGAAAATGGAAAGATCGTTCAGTCTTATCATGTGGAGGAATGGGCAAAGGCAATCCAGCAGTTATCAGCAGACTGAGGATGACAAATCGGGGCGCCCAAACAAAAACAGCCTGAACATCAGTTCAGGCTGTTTGATTTTCTTAGTTATAAATCTCTACTTCAGTTCAGTGAGAGTTTTCCAGGATCCACCTTCAATCTTTGAGATGAATACCGCATCAGCTGCCAAATGGTCACCAGGACCCATCTTGACGTTATTGCCAGCGATTTTATCTTCAAACTCAAGGGACTCCATCGCTTTTTGGAAGCTTGCGTGAGTCAGGTCCGGACCTGCTGCCTCAAGCGCACGAACGAACAGCTCCGCAGCACTGCGTCCAAGAAGGGCACCAGTACCCGGGAATTTTTCACCTGTTTTTTCAGTGTACTTTTTGACCCAGGCGCCAACTTCCGGATCAGAAACACGAGCTTCCAGATCCTGCCATCCTGCAGCAGCAAAGTAACCTTCAGTGATACCACCTGGTACTTTTGCAATCGCAGTATGGAACGAAGCTGATGAACCGATAAAGTTCATACCTTCAAGGCCCATTTTCTTGGCAGTACCAAGCAATGTGATTGTCTGACGGACACCAAGAGCGGTGGCTACGAGGTCACAGCCAGCTTCTTTCATCTTGCCCAAGGCGCCGACGAATTCTGTCTCATCAGGCTTGTGTGTGGATTCTGTGCCCCACTTCTAGCCGGAAGCTTCTGTTTGCTCCTTGGCACCAGCCTGGATTTCCTTACCGAAATCAGACGGAATGTACATGGCACAGACAACGGACGCACCGTGGTTTTCCTGCATATATGGAACTGCTGCACGCAGCTGATCATAGTATGAAGAGGTGCCAGCATAGTGAACATCAAGCGGCTCCTGCAGCATTTGTCTTGCAGCTGAAAGCGGTGAGATATTCGGGATGCCTTTTGGATCCTGCTGCTTGAACGCTGCAAGGTTCATGGGTGTTCCCAATGAAAGAAGCATCGCGAACACTTTGTCACGGTTGATCAGTTTGTTAACGGCCTGAACCGCTTTTGGTGCCTGATATCCATGGTCTTCAGTTATGTATCTGATTGTACGTCCATGCACACCGCCTTTGGCATTGACTTCCTCGAAATAGAGATTTGCAGCAGTAACAGCTGGTACAGAGAATGCTGCGAAGATACCTGAAAGATCGTGATGCCCTCCGATCACTACTTCCGTATCTGTCACTCCCTGCGTTGTGTCAGCTGAAGCTGGGCTTGCAGCCAGTAAGGCAGCTGTAGCTGCTGCCATTAGAAGTCGTTTCATTAGTTTCTTCCTCCTTAATTGCCGGTGAAATTATGCTCCGGCATACATTGAATCAATTAGGTTCTTATATTTATCTGTCACGAAACTTCTTTTGAGTTTCATTGTTGGTGTGAGCTCATCATCTTCTGCTGTGAGCAAAACGTCAATCAATCTGAACTCTTTTATTTGCTCCACACGGGCAAATTGGGCGTTTACAGTGCGCACTTCCTTGTCGATTAGTTCACGCACTTCAGGTGCTGCGCACAGGGATGCAAAATCTGAAAACGGGATGGAATGCTCCTGCGCGAAATTCTCAACGTTCTCCTGGTCAATCATGATCAGGCAGCTGAGGTATTTTCTCTGGTCACCAATGATTACAGCATCGGATATATATGGTGAGTATTTCAAAGCGCTTTCAATCTCTGCTGGCGTTATGTTCTTACCACCCGCTGTGATTATGATGTCCTTGATGCGGCCAGTGATCGTATAGAAACCCTGATTGTCCACGCGACCCACATCACCAGTTCGTAACCAACCGTCTTCGGTAATGGTTTCGGCGGTCTTTTCAGGCTTGTTCCAATACCCCTTGAACACATGCGGCCCGCGCATCAGGATTTCATCGCCATCACCGATGCGCATTTCAGAACCCGGTATACAGATCCCGATGGTTCCAACCTTATTCTGATCAACGGTGTTAATGGTTGCTACGCCCGAACACTCCGTTTGTCCGAAACCTTCCAGCACTTTCACACCGATACCCCAGAACCACTCCAAAAGTTCAGGTGAAATCGGAGCGGCACCTGACCCGCCCCTGTGCAAGCGATCCATACCAATCATACGGCGCAGGTTTGAAAGAACCAGGAAGTCCCACACCCGCCAGCGCATTTGTACGCCCGCAGGCACGGCCTCACCGGCAAGCTCGTATTTTGCTTTCGCTCTACCTGCATCCACCGCTTGATCAAACGCCCAGCGTCCAATCGTTGTGGCTTCTTTTCTCAGAATCTGAATGCGTGAGAATACTTTCTCCCAAACGCGTGGAACTGCAAAGAACACATGCGGAGAAACTTCCTGAAGGTTTTCAAAGACCGTTTCCGGGCTTTCAGCAAAGTTTACGGTGCTGCCCGTGGCAAGTTGTGTTTCCACGGAAAACAGTCTTTCCACCACGTGGCACAGTGGCAGGAAGCATAGTTGCTCATCATCTTCACGGCTGGCAATCAGCTGATAAACGGAATTGATCTGAAAGATGATGTTTGAATGACTGATCATTGCTCCTTTGGGTTTGCCAGTGGTTCCCGACGTGTAGATCAGCATCCGGATGTCTTCAGCTTCCGCCTTGTCTATCTCTTCATCGAATAACGAGGCTTTTGTTTGTGCTTCCTGACTGCCCAATTCATAAAGGTCATCCAGGAACATAACCTTCTCGTCTTCAAAGTCCCTGAGGCCCTCTTTATCAATTACAATGACCTTTTTCAGTCCTGGCATCTCGTCACGGACTTCAAGGAATTTGTCCAACTGCTCATCATTTTCCACGATAAGAAACGTGGTGTTGGAGTCGTTCACCAGATAAGCCAACTGTGGAGCAGCATCAGTGGTGTAAACACCCGACGGGATCGCGCCCATGCAAGTTGCGGCCATATCGAAGTAGAGCCATTCCTTTATGTCCTCCGAAAGGATTGAAACCACCTCACCGCGCTGCAGACCGAGCTTCGACAAAGCCAACCCAATCCACATGGCTTTTTCGTAATAATCTGCCCAACTGTGGGATTTCCAGATGCCACGATCTTTTTCACGATGTGCTGTACGGTCACCGTAGCGCTTGCACTGGTGGCGAAACAGTTGCGGGATTGTAGTGCAACCAAGATGTTCAGAATAATCTACCATGGCTTACCTCCATGTCTTGCGCCGCTTCCAGCGCTTTTGGCCGCGTTGTGTCTCTCCCTGATGACCCAGATAAAACTCCTTGATGTCATCTGATGCCAAAAGAGTGCTTGTGTCATCGCTCATCACAATTCTGCCCACTTCGAGCACATAGCCATAATGGGCGGTTTTCAAAGCCACATTAGCGTTTTGCTCGACGAGCATCATCGTTACGTTCTGCTCTTCGTTCAGACGTCTGATGATCGTGAATATCTCCTGAACCAGAAGTGGTGATAGGCCAAGTGACGGTTCATCAAGCAATAGAATTTGCGGCCGCGCCATCAGACCACGCCCGATTGCGAGCATCTGCTGCTGGCCGCCCGATAGATAAGCTGCCTGCTGGTTACGTCTTTCGGCCAGAACGGGGAAATAGGAATACACAAGGTCCAGATCGCTGCTGATTTCAGAGTCAGATCGGGTGAAAGCACCCATTTTCAGATTCTCTTCCACATTGAGGAACGGGAACACTTCCCTGCCCTCTGGCACATGCGCAATACCCATCCGAACAATCTGGTCAGGTTCTCCGCCCTGGATCTCCTTGCCGTTCAGAACGACCTGGCCTTTTTCAGGGGCAAGAACACCGGAAATGGTCTTCAGCAGTGTCGTCTTGCCGGCACCATTCGCTCCGAGGATAGTCACGATTTGGCCTTTCGGCACTTCAAGAGACACACCTCTAAGCGCCATTACGACACCATAAAAGGTTTCAATGTTGCGTACCTTAAGGACAGTTTCGCCAGCAGGTACTTCTGTGCTTGTTGTTGCTTCAGCTACACTCATGCCGGTTCACTTTCATCTGTACCAAGATAAGCGGCAATAACCTTAGGATCGGATTGCACTTCCTGTGGTGAGCCCATGGCAATCGGCTTGCCCTCATCCATTGCCAGAACCCGGTCTGATACCTGGTTCACAAGAGACATATCGTGCTCAACCATTAGGATGGTGAGGCCCATATCTTTCTGCATATCCTCGATCCAGAACGCCACTTCCTGGGTTTCTTCAACCGAAAGACCAGATGCCGGTTCGTCCAGCATCAAGAGCTTGGGACCACAGGCAAGAGCTCTGCCGATTTCACAGATTTTCCGCACACCATATGGCAGACCAGCAATCATCTTGTTGCGATAAGCGTGCAAATCCAGAAACTCGATAATGTCCTCTACCGCATTGCGGTGATCGCGTTCTTCGTTTCGGACACGCGGTGAAAACAGGATATTTTCCACAAACGAACTTTTGCGTTTGATGTGTCTTCCCACGAGCAGGTTCTGCAGGACAGTTGAGTGATCGAACAGTTCAATGTTCTGGAAGGTCCGACCGATGCCCAATGCCGCGATTTGATCAGGGCGACACGTGGTCAATTCCCTGCCCATGAAATTGATCGTCCCGGTTGTTACATCGTAGAATCTGGAAATCAGATTGAAGATGGTGGACTTACCGGCACCGTTGGGACCGATGATCGTGAAGACTTCACCTTCCTTGACTTCAAATGAAACACCATCAACGGCCTTAACACCACCGAAGTGCTTGGCCAGATCTTTAACTTCAAGCACGTTCATTTCATCCGCTCCGTCTTCAAGTAGCTGCGGTGTCTGCGGAACATGTCCTTTCTGGCAAGCGGGAACAATTCAAACCAGACGCGGGTTTTCACCCACATGCCGTAAACGCCCTGCGGCTCATAAAGCATGATGAGGATAAGAATGCCGGCAAAGATGCCTGTATCCAGTCCGGGGATCGCGCTGTAGGTGAACATTTCACGCACAATGGTTACGAGCTGTGGCACGAAACCGATCACAATTGCTCCGAAGAAAGCGCCGTGAATGGAACCCATGCCACCGATCACGATAAGCAATAGAAGCTGGATCGAGATCAAAATCAGGAATGCTTCATAGTTGAAGAAACCAAGGAAATGCGCGAGCAAGCCACCTGCAATGCCTGTGATGAAGCAGGAAATGCCGAATGAGATTGTCTTGTACATCGCAACGTTAATGCCAATGGCACGAGCGGAAATTTCTGAATCCCTTATCGCGATAAACGCTCTACCCGTGGATGAACGCAGAAGGTTCATATATCCGAGTGTGACCAGAATGGTCACAAACAGACAAAGCCAATAGAACAAGGACGGAGTGCTGTAGCGTTCAATCTCCAGACCAAACAGGTTGATCGGATTAACAAAGACACCCTCAACCCCACCGGTATAGTCG
>CAWUJF010000078.1:0-9535 GCA_963922405.1 uncultured Hyphomicrobiales bacterium
ACTTTGGCATAAAGTGCCACTTTATTATCTGCTAATCCCTCAATGACGGTGAATTGCCAAAGCGGCTTTTTACGATCCAGAAGTTTTGAATGTAGATCACCCACCAATTCCTCAAGTTGTTCTTGACTGCCTGGTGCATCAAGCCTTGCTGAGAGAATGTGGTAGTCCATGTCCGGTTCACCGGCATCCACCCAACCTGGGTGATCCAGTTCAAAAACCGTTTTCGCCAGTTTTTTCAGAAAAATGGGAACGAGATGAACCCGGCTCTTGAAGAATGTCTTGAAGTGCTCGTGAAAGGAACCATCAAAACCTTCCGGCAATTCATATACCGTGAGACCCGCCACATGCATGGGAGTCTGAGGAGACTCCATGTACAAAAAAGCTGCATCAATTCCGCCGAGTTGTTTCATTGCTATCCCCTCCATGAGAAATGCATTTCTTAGGATTTAACACTGAAGCGGCCATGTCAATGTTACTTTCCTGCAATATTTATATGACTTGAAAGACTGAATTTTATGTCTGGTACACAAAATTCAAGCATCACATATAATATTACTTTGACGTAAAAGTAAATATATATTATAGCCCCGCGTTAATCAGGTTCCGAAATTGTATTTGACCCCCGGCAACAGTTTTGAGAACCTAATAGGGACCCACGAAACTGGAATTTAGATCGATGGTGGATGATTCAAGAAAAGACAAAAATGCTAAAGCCATAGCTGAAAGTGCCGCAGAAAATACTCTGGCACTAAACCCGCTGGTTGGATTCAATGGTCAGGATATGTTTGCTGCAAGTACAAACATC
The DNA here is from genome assembly GCA_963922405.1 of uncultured Hyphomicrobiales bacterium. Lineage (GTDB taxonomy): Bacteria > Pseudomonadota > Alphaproteobacteria > Rhizobiales > Rhizobiaceae > JAALLB01. The sequence continues at coordinate 806 of CAWUJF010000078.1, forward strand.
ATGCGGGCCATGATGTCCCAGCCTCAGACAATTGCTAAGGAATGGATGTCTTTTGCATCCGAATTCTCCAACATCGTCACAAATCGCTCAAGCATTGAGCCTTCACCAAAAGATCGCCGTTTCGCTGACTCTGCCTGGAAGAACAACAATATCAGTAAAGCATTGATGCAGTCCTATATCGCATGGGGTGAAAGCGTCATGAACACCGTCGAGCAATTGGATTTGCCTGATAAGGACGCAGCTCGGGCTCGTTTGATGGCATCTATGTTTGTGGACGCAATGGCACCATCCAACAATTTCCTTGCTAACCCCACGGCCATGAAGCACTTGTTCGAAACCGGCGGCAAAAGTGCCGTTAATGGTGTGAAGAACTTTGTCGGTGATATGGTGAAAAACGGTGGCTTGCCATCCTCAGTCGACACATCAAAGTTCAAAGTGGGTGAAAACCTGGCCATCACACCAGGCAATGTAGTGTTCAAGAATGATGTTCTCGAACTGATCCACTACACCGCAAACACCGACACCGTATATAAACGACCACTTCTGATCGTCCCACCACAGATCAATAAATATTATTCTGTCGATATGGCGCCCGGTAAGAGCATGATAGAGTTCCTGCTCGCAAATGGCATCCAGCCGTACTGCATCAGTTGGCGTAATCCAACGGCTGAGCATGCCGATTGGGATCTTGCCACTTATGTAGAAGCGATGGATGAAGCCTGTGATGCGGCTCGCGAGATTACTGGATCGGACTCTGTCAACATCATGGGGTCTTGTTCGGGTGGTATTACGCTTGCCACATACGCCGGTTGGCTTGCCGCTCAGGACATGAGCGACAAAATCAACTCAGTAATACTGGCGGTTTGTGTGCTTGATACCATGTCTGCCCAAGACAACGACCTGGCTGCGCTTGTGACACCGGAAACAGTTGTCGCGGCGAAACAGATGTCGAAATCGCGTGGTGTGCTCGACGGGCAGGAATTGGCCAAGATGTTCGCATGGATGCGCCCGAACGATCTTATTTGGAACTATTGGGTGAACAACTATCTGCTTGGCAACGCGCCGCCAGCCTTTGATGTACTTTATTGGAACGCTGACACGACAAGACTGCCAGCTGGATTACATGCGGATTTCCTTGATTTGATTTTCACCAACCCTTTCATGAATCCCAATGTGCTTTCCGTTGGTGGTCAGCCTATCAACATGGAAAACGTGAACTACGAAACTTATGTGATTGGCGGCACCACCGATCATATTACGCCATGGAAATCGGTTTATGAAACAGCGAAACTGTTCGGTGACGAAACCACGTTCATCCTTTCGAATTCTGGTCACCTGCAAAGCCTGTTAAACCCGCCGGGCAATCCGAAATCCTGGTACATGAAAGCGCCAGCAGACGCCAAGGATGGGGACAAATGGTCAGAAACTGCGGTCAAACATGAAGGCAGCTGGTGGATGGATTGGGCCGAGCATCTGAAGGAAAAATCCGACAAACAGATCAAGAGCCCTGCCAAACCTGGCAGCAAGAAATATCCGCCACTAGGCGCGGCACCTGGAACATATATCTTTGAAGAATAGGCCAAATGCCTTTACGGGCAGGAGAATCGGTTTAGTATCGACCGATCTGAAATGCTTCGCCCCGGCAACAGTAGTGAGTGATAAATGGCTGTAACTAAAAGAAAACAGAGCCGTAGCCGGACGGGTGGCTTGAACATTGAAATGATGGACGTGGATGGTCAGGAGATCAGGGTCGGTACAACCGATGGTCCGGATGATCGTCCACCCTTATTGATGTTCAACGGCATTGGGGCAAACCTTGAACTAGGAGCTCCTTTTTTCAATGAACTTAAACAAACACGCGGCATAATCTTTGACGTGCCCGGAGTAGGCGGGTCTCCGCTGCCGAAACTCCCCTATAGACCGTCAACTTTGGCTCGGTGGGCAAAACGCATCTGCGAAATGCTCGGCCATATGGAAGTGGACGTCTCAGGTGTCTCCTGGGGCGGCGGCATGGCACAACAGTTTGCGTTCCAATATCCCAGAACTTGCCGGAGATTGATTTTGGTGGCCACCTCCTCTGGTTGGACCATGCTGCCCGGAAGTCCGAGCGTGTTGTCCAAAATGACGAATATCCGCCGTTACACAGACAAAGGTTATATGCGTTCGATCGCTGCTGAAATTTACGGTGGTGACTTCAGACACGATGAAACCCTGATCAACGAGCATGCTGCAAACATGAAACCGTCTTCCAACTCCGGTTATGCCATGCAACTGCTCGCCATGACAGGATGGACCAGCGCGCCGTGGTTGTGGATGTTGAAGCAGCCTACTTTGATTATGTCCGGAACAGATGACCCGCTTATTCCCACGGCGAATGCTAAATTCCTCGCCAAGATGATCCCGAACTCTCGGCTTGAGCTGAACGATAACGGGCATATGTTCCTGGTCACAAGGCCAAAGGAAAGCGCTGAGACGATTGAGGCATTCCTGGCGGAATAATCCGGTCAGCCTTTGGCTTCCAATTCCGACCACATTTCTTCAATCCAGCTTTTGATCAGCAGGGCTTCTTCCCAGCGGTTTGACATCTCTTTGCCGTCAGGGCCTGTCATCGCATATTCGGGTGGGCCGAGTTCACACAGAAAAATGCATTCACCTGATGAATTTCGAGCCCGCCATCCTTCTAGACCCTCTCGCCACCAGCTCTTGAAGAGCTCCACCCATTTTTGATGTTGAGGGAAATCGAGCTGCAACTGAATTTGTTGGCGACTTGCCACACGACCTTGAAAAGAGTCGGATCGTTCAAGGACACGGCTTATGAGCCCAAGATCTCTTTCCGACAAGGGAAACCAAAATTCGCGATCAACCACATAATGAGAAAGATCAGCACAAATTCGCATTTCCGGAATGGCGTCCAACAATAATAGGGTGGAATAGAGGTCGTTGGTTATGCAGTTGCGATGCGTTTCGAATTGTATCGGGATACCGATCTCGTCAGACATCTCTATCCAGGTTCTGATAATCGGGATCATACCTTCCACACTCAGGGGAGTAACTTGCCCAATTACATCCACAAAGGGCGAACCAAAATCCTTGGCCATTTTGAGAGTATCGCGAAGGCTTTCCACCGTTTTGGGAAATGCGACGATTAATGGTGTGAGACCCGATCTCTCCATGATCGGCTGCACTTCATAGGCTTGCGCCACATCACCGGCACCCAAATCAATCGCCATGCCATCGTAGCCGGCTTCGGCAACCAATTCGCATACCTGTTCATAAGGGAGTTTCACTCCTGTCTGATCATGCGGCTGCATGGCCCATAAAGACGTGTAAGTTTTCAGCTCACGCACGCTTTGCTTATCCTTCAGCCTGAAGCCGAACAGACCGACCACCTTTTACCGGTACAATCCAAACTTCGTTCAGCGGATATTGGCTTTCATCCTTCTGAGCAAGACGGCGGATCACCTCGATCTGGAACTCCAACCAACCCATCCGATGAACCTCGCCACAAGCAGACTCGAGTTTTTCGTTGAGCTGCTTCAGCTTCCAGAACGGGACCGTGGGAAATGTATGATGGGCTGTGTGATAAGGCATTTGCCAGCACAACCAGCGGACCAGAAAATTGGCCCGTGTGGAACGTGTGTTTTCCAGAATGTCATTTTCATGGCTCAGGCCTAAATGCTCAATCGTGTTCTGAAGTTGATGCACCGGCTTTGTGAGTATCATTGGAACTAGCCAGAAGGTAAGTACGATCCAGCTTTGGAAATAGAACGATACGGCAACGATCAGCAGATAAAGCGCCAGATGAATTCTGGACTCCCGGATGATCATCGCTTCTTCATCAAGTTTGATAAACGGCTCAATGATTATACCACGAGCTCGCCTGACTATTCCAAATATTCGGTTGCGCCAGTATGTGATACCTGCCAGCCACAGAAGATACGTTTTCAACGTGTATGGCTCACGCATCAGTTCGCCATCACGCTCCCAATCTGCGGTGTGTTGATGATGAGCAAAGTGCATCACCTGATCGAAGTCTCGTGGGTACAACTGGAAGAAACCGACGATACGGCCAAACAGTTCATTGTATGCCCGTGTCTTGAAAACGGTGGCATGAGACAGTTCATGCTGAGCTGCGTAAAGAAAATTTATCAATACACCCAACACAAAGCCTGTGAGTAAAACCCACCACGTACCGAGCGCTAGTGTATGCGCCCAGGCTGCCACACCGATTGCACCAAGATGACTGCCCAACTGCAAAAATCCATACAGATCAGACTTCTCGTTTAATGCTTTAAGTTCAGCAGGTTCCAAAACTTTTCGACGCGAAAAACTGGCTTCCACCTTATTCTCCCTTAACAGACCGCACACAGAATACACTATCGCATTAAACTTTAAGTTCAACAGGATGTTGCCATTAGCAGAAATTATGGGAACTTAAGCTCATGTAATAATTGTCCAAAAAATGTTACCAGACCTTTGACAAAGTTGATTTAGCCGTTAATCTGAAAGCCGAGTTGTGACCAGAAAATACTAATCAGTGGTCATTTGTGTAAATGCAATTCGCATTCGGGAGGGATGTTTTGCATTCTATAGGCAGGATAATTCTGCAGCGTCTTGGGCTTGGGCTTGTGACGCTCTTCGTCGTTTCAATTTTAATCTTTGCAGCTGTAAATCTATTGCCGGGGGATTTTGCCCAGGCAATTCTTGGGCAGGGGGCCACGCCAGAAGCGATTGCCGCCATCAGGGAAGATTTGGGGCTGAATAAAAACCCGATCGTTCGTTATTTCGAATGGTTAGGCGGTGCAATGGTAGGGGACTTCGGTACCAGTTTTGCGCAGGCCAACTTTGAATCCTTCAGTGGTTCGGATACGGGTAAAGGCGGGATCGCCTCAGTTGCTGGTCAGTTGGCTCCACGCTTCCAGAACACCTTGTTCCTGGCAGCAGTTGCGGCAGCAATCTCAATTCCTCTGTCTCTGACATTGGGAATTTTGGCAGCCCTGTACCGAAATTCAGCCTATGACCGGTTCGTCAATATCTTCACGCTGTCTTCGATTTCTTCACCGGAATTCTTCCTGGCGTATATCCTGATCCTGTTATTGGCGGTGATCAATCCGATATTGCCAGCCGTGTCTAACGTGTTCCCGGAGATGACATTCGGAGAACGTCTGTACGCAACACTTCTGCCAGCTCTAACGCTCACATTGGCTGTTACAGCTCAGATGATGCGGATGACCAGAGCATCGATCATCAACCTGTTAGCAAGCCCATATATCGAGATGGCCAGGCTTAAGGGTATCAGCCCGATGCGGGTGATTGTAAAGCACGCGCTTCCTAACGCCTTGGCTCCAATCATCAACGTTTTGGCACTAAACCTCGCATTCCTGATCACCGGTGTTGTGGTTGTTGAAACCGTCTTCGTGTACCCGGGTGTCGGGCAGATGTTTGTGGACTCGGTTAAACTGCGGGATATTCCGGTGGTGCAGGCCTGCTGTCTGTTGTTTGCGGCAACCTATATCACACTCAACTTGATTGCGGATATCTGTTCGATCATTTCGAACCCGCGTCTGAGACATCCAAAGTAAGGGGTAAGAAGATGTCAGCTACAACTTGGATCTTCGCGATACTGGTCGGAATATTTGCAGGCGGGTGGGTTGTTCGTGCAGTTGGTCAGGCCATTCCCTGGAAAAGCAAAGACCGCATGGTTTATTTCCGGGACATGTCCTATCTCGCAGGAGTAGGTCTTGCCATCGGTATTGGAGCTATTCTTTATGCAATCTACCTGTATTTCTTTGGAACATCAGCCTTCATCGGTTGGGCAATAAACGGCTTCCTGGGTTTTGCGGTTGTTGCTTATTACTTCCGCCTGATCGGCATCAATATCGGCACCGAAGGGTCAAGGAAGTTTTTCCGTCAAATGCCTTTGACCGCAGCTTTTGGAATAATGGTGATCATTGTTTACGCTTTCTTCTCGATTTTCGCGGGACAGATAAGCGTTATTACCGTGTTCTTCGTTGCATTTGTGGGGTTGCTATTCTGCCTGACTGCAGAAAGACGGTATACAGCTGAAGCAACCAAGATGATCGTATTTATCGTATTGGCAGTTGTAGCCTTGTTTACTGCAATGTTCTTTATCGGCCCACTTGCTCCGTATGGTCAGGAAGAAGTGTTCGCTAGAGCCAATCTGCTTCCAGGTGGTGATGCTGCGACTGGTGGTGATCCGGCTCACTTGCTTGGTACTGATCAAATCGGGCGCGATATTCTTTCACGGATTATCTATGGCGCTCAAAACACCGTTGGTATTGCGTTTGTAACAACCTGCCTGGCTTTCCTTATCGGGATTACAATGGGCTTCATGGCTGCAATTAAAGGCGGATGGGCGGATCAGTTATTCTCTAGGATTGTGGACGCTTTGATGGCGATCCCTCAGCTGATTTTCGCTCTGCTTCTGATGACAATCGCAACAGCATGGGCTGGTTCAGACAAGGCGCTGGTTACGATCTACATGATCCTCATCATTGCCGTTCTGGATAGTACCCGGGTTTATCGTTTGTCACGAGCTGTGGGTCTCAACATCGTGGTTATGGATTACATCGAAGCAGCTAAACTACGCGGTGAAAATATTAGCTATCTGGTGTTCAAGGAAATCCTGCCGAACGCATTTGCACCATTGCTTGCAGAATTCGGCCTTCGTTTCTGCTTCGTGTTCCTCACGATCGCTGCGTTGAGTTTCTTGGGTATAGGAATTCAACCACCGCTGGCCGACTGGGGTACGATGGTGAAGGATCTTTCAGCGTTCATCAACTTTGCTGCATTCAGCCCGTTGACAGCTGCGCTGCCTCTCATGGCTGCTGGAGCAATCGCGCTTCTAACTGTTGGGGTCAACTTCGTAGTTGACTGGATGTTGCAGAAATCTTCAGGTCTTAAGGAATAACAATATGTCTGATGACGATAAGTTGCTTGTAAAAATCAGGGGCCTGAAGATTGAAGGTCGTTCTGATGAACGATGGATGCAGATTGTAAACGGCGTTGATCTGGATCTGAACAAAGGTGAAGTGCTTGGACTGATAGGTGAATCAGGTGCAGGTAAGTCGACAGTCGGACTGGCTGCAATGGGTTTCACGCGTGATGGCTGCCGCATATCTGACGGAACTGTCGAGTTTGACGGGGTAGATCTGGTAAACGCTGATGCAGAAACCAAGCGGAAACTGCTAGGTAAACGCATCGCTTACGTAGCGCAATCCGCTGCCGCCAGTTTTAACCCGGCTCACAAACTGATCGATCAGCATTCAGAAGCGCCGGTTCAGCATGGTGTTAATACTAAAACTGAGAGTGAAGAAGACGCAATGGAATTGTATCGCCGTCTGCGTCTCCCTGATCCAGAAAACATTGCTTTCAGATATCCGCACCAGGTCTCCGGCGGTCAGCTACAACGGGCGATGACAGCCATGGCAATGGCCTGCCGTCCTGATCTGATCATTTTTGACGAGCCCACAACAGCTCTTGACGTGACAACCCAGATCGAGGTTCTGGCTGCGATCAGGGACATTGTTGAACAGTTTGACACCGCAGCAATCTATATCACTCACGACCTTGCAGTGGTTGCGCAGATGGCTGACAAAATCAAAGTGTTGCTCAAGGGTGATGAAGTTGAAGAGGCCGACACTCGCACAATGCTATCTGACCCAAAAGAGGAATATACCAAATCGCTTTGGGCGGTGCGCAGTTTCCAGCGTAAGCAGAAAAAGCCCGCTGGAAAGAAAGAAGTACCAGTCGTCAGCATCAAGAATGTGACTGCCGCCTATGGTGGTGGGACTGTAAAAGTGTTGCATGACGTGAGTTTCGACATTCACGCTGGACGAACAGTGGCAGTCGTGGGTGAATCCGGTTCCGGTAAATCTACCACAGCTCGTTGCATCACTGGCCTATTGCCGCCGATGGAAGGACATATCGAGTTTGATGGTGAGAAACTTCCGCTGGACTACCGCCAAAGAAACAATCACCAATTGCGTCAGGCACAGATGATTTATCAAATGGCTGACACAGCACTTAACCCAAGGCAGAAAATTGCTGATATCATTGGGCGCCCGGTAGAGTTCTATCTAGGACTAACCGGGGCGGAGAAACGCGACCGCGTAGATGAATTGCTGGATCAGCTGGAGCTTGATCCCACGAAATTCAGAGACAGGCTTCCTTCAGAGCTATCCGGGGGACAAAAGCAACGGATCGGTATTGGGCGTGCGCTGGCCGCTGAACCAAAGTTTATCATTTGTGACGAGGTCACATCTGCGTTAGACCAGTTGGTTGCCGAGGGTATTTTGCGTACACTTGCAAAACTGCAGGACGAACTTGGCTTGGCTTACATGTTCATCACACACGATCTGGCAACTGTCCGTTCTATTGCGGATGAAGTTGTTGTTATGAAAGAAGGCCGCGTGGTTGAAGCCGGTCCGAAAGATGAAATGTTCAAGCCACCGCATCATCCATACACGGATTTGCTACTTAGTTCAGTGCCTGAAATGGATCCCGATTGGCTGGATCAGCTATTGGAAGAGCGCGGCGTAGACAATATTGGCGACGCCGCCAGCAGTAAGATTTCCTCGTGACATTCATTTTCTGGTCATGCAGAATGAATACACAGGTAAAATAACGGGTAATGCGCATGCGTTAACCACCAAATGTATTTCCGGTTGATGGGAGTAAGACGCCGGAACAATAATGACGGGAAATCCC
>CAWUJF010000079.1:0-9530 GCA_963922405.1 uncultured Hyphomicrobiales bacterium
AAGCTAGCGAAAATGCAGATGACCGCAGTGGTTCTGCTGCAAAAGAAAATTTTGCCTCTTTGGCCTTACCTGATTGCTGCCCATCACTTGAGCTTCGCGCAGTGCTTTGTTAGCTCGTTGTAGCATCACATCATAAGTATCAGCATCGATCAGTGACGCGACGCCTAGGCTTGTGGTTAGAAAAAACTTCTGCTCCCCGTGCGTGAATTCCTGCTGTTCCATGGCTTGCCTGATGGTTTCGGCGGCAAAGCGAGCCATCTGCAGGTCAGCCATATCCAACATGATGCAAAGCTGCTCCCCGCTTACCCGTCCGACCAGGTCACCGTTGTGAATACTCTTTTCCATAAGGTGGCCAACGGTCTTGAAAACTTCATCGCTAAAAGCATGTCCAAATGTATTCCGGATCCAGTCAAGTTGGTCAACTTCAAGAAGAATTAGAGATACCGGTAGATTATTGCTGTGCGCCAATTCGATTTTTTGGCGAACTTCTCGTTCAAATGCAGTTTGATTGAGTAGTTGCGTTAAGGGGTCTGCATCTGCATTGTTTTTGATTTCCAGAACAGAGTTCAAACCAAAAGCCATGCAGGCACAAACGGCCAATATGAGGGAAAAAACTGCTACCGAGAAGTGAAGGCCGATCGCAAAAATAGACTGGGAGTAATTGGTATCAGTGAGCGGTTCATTTATGAAGAATGCACTTAGCCCGGTTCTCAGTGTGAACTGGGCAGATGTGATTGCAATAACCCAAAATAAAACTGTGTTAATGAGATGCCTGCTTCTATATGGCACTACAAGCAATGCGCTTCCCATGAAAAATGTTGCCGCAAAATTAGCCACAAACGCTCTTACGCCCACATCGGGCTCCACGAAAATGAAATAGCTGAGCGTAGCGAATTCAATGATCGCGACGCTGGACAGGATTTTCAATGGAGATGGACGACCAAAATGCCGCGCGAAAGCGATTACAGTCAAACATAGTGTGGCTGAATACAATATGTTTGTGAGGTACGCTATGAGGATTGGATCGAAATTCAGACGGAAAATATCGAACAATAGGGCGATGGAACCAACCAAATAAGCAATTGACAAGATGGCAGGTGCGTCTTTGCTTCTATCGAGCAGATAGATAGCGATAAAACAAACTGCAAAGGTCATCGAAATGACCGGTGTCAGGAGTTGAAAGATCATTGCCCCTAATCTCTCAAGATTGTTTAGCCTGGGACGATAATGGACCAAGATGTTTAAGAAATATGTTACTTATAGATAAAATCGGGGGTCGCTGGTTAATCGGTGACTAACCGGAAAAATTAACTCTGATTTTCCTCAAGTTAGACATCAAGTGCTGCGCTTCGCCAGAACTTGCTTGTTATTGAGAGGTGAAGGCCAGTAACACCTTTACGCCAGCGCTAAATCTGGTAGAGGTTTGAAAGAACAAAACAGAGCTTTCAATCTTTGCACAATCGACGTGGGAACTATTCTGTTTCTGGCTGATTACGTGTGCAGAGAAAACGTCTCGGTTTCCGATATGAATATTTTGTTAAGTGAAATTGACGTTGAGCGATGTTAGTAGCAGATGAAAATTTAGAAGATTAGAGCTTTAATTTTATGACTGAAATTGTAGATACCCGCACTCCTGATCCGAAAAGATTTATCCCTGGTGCCACTGATGACTGGGAAGTGATTATTGGGATGGAGGTGCATGCTCAGGTTACTTCCAATTCAAAACTTTTTTCTGGTGCGTCAACTGAATTTGGTGCTGAACCGAACAACAATGTGTCGCTGGTTGATGCAGCGATGCCGGGCATGCTTCCTGTCATTAACGAGGAATGCGTAACACAGGCTGTTCGCACGGGTTTGGGATTAAATGCACAAATTAATCTGCGCTCGGTGTTTGACCGCAAGAACTATTTCTATCCGGATCTACCGCAGGGATATCAGATTTCACAGTTCAAAGACCCAATTGTTGGTGAAGGTACAGTGATTGTATCCGTTGGACCTGACAAGAAGGGAAACTTTGAAGATATCGAAATCGGGATTGAAAGACTGCATCTCGAACAAGATGCCGGTAAATCCATGCATGACCAGCACCCGACAATGAGTTTCGTTGATCTGAACAGAACCGGTGTTGCGCTGATGGAAATCGTTTCAAAGCCCGACATTCGTTCTGCGGATGAAGCGAAGGCCTATCTGACAAAACTCAGAACTATCCTCAGGTATTTGGGAACTTGTGATGGGAATATGGATGAGGGTTCAATGAGGGCTGATGTGAACGTATCTGTCCGCAAGCCCGGTGGAGAGTTTGGTACGCGGTGTGAAATCAAGAACGTGAACTCTATTCGTTTCGTCGGGCAGGCGATTGAGGCCGAGGCCAAGCGGCAGATCGCAATCCTAGAGTCTGGTGGTGAGATAGATCAGGAAACACGGTTGTTTGATCCATCAAAAGGTGAAACACGTTCCATGCGCTCAAAAGAAGATGCTCATGATTATCGTTATTTTCCGGATCCAGATCTGTTACCGCTTGAATTCAGTCAGGCCTATGTGGACAGTCTGAAGAGCGATCTTCCTGAACTACCGGATGCGAAACGTAGCAGGTTTATCAACGAAATGGGATTATCAGCCTATGATGCTTCCATTCTGGTTGCAGAAAAAGCAACGGCTGACTATTTCGAATTAGTAGCAAATGGCCGCGACGGTAAGACGGCCGCCAACTGGGTGATCAACAACCTGCTTGGCAAGCTGAATGAAAATAACCTTTCACTCGAAGCTTCTCCGGTTTCGCCAGATCAGATTGGTAGCATCATTGATCTGATCAAAGAGGGAACGATTTCCGGACAAATCGGCAAGGACCTTTTCGAAATCATATGGGAAGAGGGTGGTGATCCCGCCGAAGTGGTCGAAGCTCGCGGCATGAAACAGGTGACAGACACTGGTGCTATTGAGGCTGCGGTGGATGAGATTATTGCTGCTAACCCAGACCAGGTTGAAAAGGCGAAAGAAAAACCGCAGCTTGCCGGCTGGTTTGTGGGCCAGGTGATGAAAGCCTCAGGCGGAAAGGCCAATCCGCAGGCTGTACAGAAGATTGTCAAAGAAAAATTGGGTGTTGAATGACCGAAACGCACATTCGTGAAATGAAATCTGAAGATGCTGAAGCTGTTAGCGAACTGCTTACATCTTCCTGGCTCTCAACCTATGTCCCGGTCTTGGGTGAAGAGCAGGCTGGATCAATTGCTTCCACCATGTTTTCGATTGAGAAACAGGCGGAACAGGCACAGAATGCGGATTTCATTACACTGGTTGCGGAATGTTCCGAAGGCAATATGTGCGGTGTGGCCATGACATCACTCGATGCAAATGGCAAAGCGTGGATCGATCAGATTCATGTGGCACCTGCTTATTTCGGGACCGGACTTGCTGATAAATTGTTGCTTGCGATTTTTACCAAGCACACGGGTTTGCCGTCCATATCACTCAGCTTCATCAAGGGTAATGGCAGAGCTCAGCAATTTTATGAAAGACATGGATTCGTGGTGGCATCAGAACTGCCTGATTGGGGGTTCATGAAAGGTATACCGTCTATTGTCATGACAAAAATTCTCACAAGGGTCTGAACAGAAGATGTTTTTTATCAGAACAGCTTCGGAGGCAGACCTTCCGCGGGTTCAGGAAATACTGATTGAAACCTGGCATGCCACTTATGACGAAATTTACGGCGTTGATAAAGTAAATGAAATTACCGGAAAATGGCACTCGCTTGAAAGACTGTCTGATATGCGGGTGCAACCCAATTCAGAGTTTCTCGTTGCGGATAATGGGCAGGTAGTAGGCGGCATGGCATTTGCCACGCAAAAGGGTAAAACTATTCATCTTCATCAATTGTATGTCCATCCAGACTTTCATGGGGGGAAAACCGGCTTACACCTCATGATTGAGATAGAAAACTCTTTCCTTGATGTGGAAGATATACAGCTTGAAGTTGAAGAAAAAAATGTGAGAGCCAGAAAGTTCTATGAAAAGTACGGCTTCAAGAATATTGGAAATGTGCAAGATTGCGGAGAAGACGGTTCCGGAATTCCCGCTTTATTGCTGGGAAAGAAAATCCAGTTTGCTGAGGATGATGACATCTTCTGAATAAAAAAGGCTCCACAATGGGAGCCTTAAATCTCTCGAAAAGAGTTTTCACTTAGCCGTAAACGCTTTCTTTCCCGAAGTGCTTTGTCAGCATGTAGTAAACAACTGCACGGTATTTGTTGCGATTAGATTGGCCGTATTGCTCCATAACCGAACTGATACCACCATCAAGATCGTCGCTTTCTGAAAGGCCCAGTTTCTTGATCAAGAAGTTGTTCTTCACGGTTTCCAATTCGGCTTCATCGCTGCCTGAAACAGTGGATGCATCATCATTGTAAATCGCCGGACCGCATCCGATGGTTACCTTTGTCAGCAAGTCCATGTCAGCACTGATACCGCACTTTTCCTTCATGTCTGCTGCGTATTTTTCAATTAGCTCTTCGCGCTTTCCCATTATAACCTCCAAAGCCTTCATACGGTAATCTGACTTATCAGCCAAATTGACGTTACGCAACCTATTTATGCCACAGTGAGCCAACTGAAACTTGGAAGGAATTTTAGAAAGATGCGTAAGTTTGCGGAAAGATGCAAAATATAGACTGGAAATTCAATTTGTAGAGCGTAAACTCGAATTTCAACGCTCAAAATACGTCAGGAGTGACCAATGTCGGCCGAAAATTCAAAAGAAGCCAGTTTTAGTGAAAGTGTGAACACCCTTTTTGATCAAGCCATTCAGCATATGGATTTGTCAGAGGGGATGGTAGAAAAGATAAAGGTAGTGAACTCCACTTACACTGTTCGCTTCGGTGTGAAGCTCCGAGGAGATATCCATACTTTTACTGGATATCGGTCTGTGCATTCTGAGCATGCCGAACCTGTAAAGGGCGGGATAAGGTTTGCTCCCAGCGTTCACCAGGATGAAGTCGAGGCGCTTGCGGCACTGATGACCTACAAATGTGCCTTGGTTGAGGTCCCATTTGGCGGCTCAAAAGGTGGCCTGCGCATTGATCCACGTGAATGGGAACCAGATGAACTGGAGAGAATTACAAGACGCTTTGCATTCGAGTTGATCAAACGCGATTTGATCCATCCGTCTCAGAACGTTCCCGCTCCTGATATGGGAACAGGAGAACGTGAAATGGCATGGATTTCCGATCAATATCACCGCATGAACACAACCGATATTGACGCACGAGCCTGTGTAACGGGTAAGCCGCTCAACGCTGGCGGTATCCGCGGACGTGTGGAAGCTACGGGTAGGGGAGTTCAATATTCAGTCCAGGACTTTTTCCGATATGACGATGACCTGAAGATTGCGGGACTTTCATCCGGTCTGGCGGGCAAGCGTGTGGTCGTGCAGGGGCTCGGTAATGTGGGTTATCATGCGGCCAAATTCCTACAGGAAGAGGACGACTGCAAAATCACTGCAATCATCGAATATAACGGGTCTCTTCACAATGAGGACGGTATTGATGTGGAAGCGGCCAAACAGTTCATGATGGAACATGGTTCCTTTGAAGGTTTCACAGGCGCCACATTTGTTGAACATGGCGAAGCGCTGCTGGAGATTGACTGTGACGTGCTCATTCCGGCTGCATTGGAAGCTGTGATTAACATGCAAAACGCGGATCGGGTCAAAGCCCGATTGATTGTGGAAGCGGCGAATGGGCCCGTAACAGCGGGTGCTGACAAAATCCTACGTTCAAAAGGTGTTGTGATCATCCCGGACATGTTTGCCAATGCGGGTGGTGTAACGGTGTCGTATTTCGAGTGGGTGAAAAATCTCAGCCATATCAGATTTGGCCGGATGCAGAGACGTGAAGAAGAAGCAAAGCATCGGATGCTGATAGATGAAATTGAAAAAGCTACCGGAAAGAAACTGAATGAGGAGTTTAAACAAAGATATATCAGTGGTGCTGACGAGTTGACACTTGTCCGATCAGGTCTGGATGACACCATGCGTGGTGCCTATGCAGCCATGCGTGAGCTTTGGCATCTGAAGTTGAGGGAACATTCAGATTTTGATTTAAGGACCGCTGCTTACATGATTTCTATCGGTAGAGTGGCGGACAGCTATAAATCACTAGGTCTTTAGATCTTGCGATAATTGTCATAGATATGGGTGAACTTATTGAGCAGGCATTCAATCGCCTGTTCATTTTCATGTTCAATTTTTCACCTATATTTCCGCTACTACCAAAGCTTTGCTGGACTTTTTTGAAAGCGTCGTTATTAAGTGATGTCATAGAGGACAATACAGGACCTACAGTCTTATGAAATCTTTGCTTCAATTCTTTACTTGGTGGAATGGCTCAACATGGAACACTCGTTTCCACATTTGGCGGAATGCCAAGCGGGTTGGTGAAGATGAGGTCGGCAATGTCTACTATGTAAGCAAAGACGGGAAGCGTTATGTGCAATATGCTGACCAGTCAGAGGCAAGCGCTATACCTTCAGGATGGCATGGGTGGATGCATTATCGCACGGACACACCACCGAGCGAAGAAGAGTACAAGCCTAGAGCCTGGCAAAAACCTCATCAGGAGAATCAGACAGGTACTGCAAATGCGTATTTTCCAAAAGGTTCCTTGCAGAACCCGGAAGAGCGCCCAAAGGTTACTGGTGATTACGAAGCCTGGTCTCCTTAGAGCAACGCTTTAAGTTTGGCTTATTTCAATAGCCATTCGGACTGCTCATTTAACTGCCAACCGTCGCGATGCAGTTTTGGTGTGTCATCCTCATTTTCTGGATATCCGATACAAAGATAGGCTGTAAAAAGCCAAGATCGGTCCACATCCAGTATCTCATTAATTTGTTCTGGTTCCAGGATTGAAACCCAACCCACACCTATGTTGAGGGTTCTTGCCACAAGCCATAGCTGATGGATTGCGGTTATTGTTGAATATATAAGCGTTTCAGGCATAGTTTGCCTACCCAATCCGTGTCCTGTGAAAGGGTCAGGATCAGTGAAAATCGCGAGCTGTAGCGGTGCTTCCTTCAGTCCTTCGAGTTTCAGCTTTTGATATTCCCGACGTCTCGCTTCTTCATATATTTTTTCTGCGTCTTTGTTGGCTGTGTTGTGATTAGCGACAATTCTTTCTCGCAGATGGCCGTCGTTCACCTGGACCACACGCCAGGGGCGGCTATTGCCGACTGATGGTGCCAGATCCATGGCTTCCTTGAGTTTGTTTATGGCATCATCAGGTAAGGGTGTTTGTCTGAACTGACGTACATCACGGCGCCATTTCAACAATGTCAAAAGCGAATCTGTATCCTGAGGAGAAAATTTCATTGATTTATGCTATTTACTAATGATACCGCTTCGCGTTCTGACATGGTTTTCAATACAGCAAAGTCGTAACCACGACATGCCTTTTCTGTGCCCGAATCCCATGCTAAGGATTGGTGATTATTAATAATATGAGTCTGTGTGCGGCGACCAGATGGCCTTTGAGCAAATTAAAAGACAGATGCTGGCAATTGTCGCCGGTTTGGGGATGATATTGTGCGGGCAGGTTTCTGCGCAACAAATCCAGGGGGAAGAGCTTGCACCCGTGCAAGAAGGGCCGAAGCGTATCGAAAATACCGTCGCAGAGTTTTCCGGCATCGATAAGATTACAGGCCGAATTATCCGCTTTGATGTGTATATTGATGAAACGGTACAGTTTGGAGCTTTGCAAGTGACTCCGCGAGTTTGTTATTCGCGACCCATCACTGAAAAACCGAAAACAACAAGCTTTATTGAGGTGGATGAAATTACTCTGGATCGTAAAATCAGAAGAATTTTTACGGGCTGGATGTTTGCTGACAGCCCTGGACTGAATGCTATAGAACACCCTGTTTATGATATCTGGTTGAATAACTGCAAAATGGAATCAGAAGTGGCTCCGCCTTCCTGATTGTATTTTTCAGGCCGGAATTGGGCTTCTCCCTGTAAAGCTTCATCCAACAAATCATGATAATCATCCCTTGGAATCTCCACTACGCCAAAACTTTCCAGGTGTTTGGTTGTGAATTGCGTATCCAAGAGAGTGAAACCGGAATTGATCATGTGAAACACAAGGTGTACCAGCGCTATTTTCGAAGCATCTGTTTTTCGTGAGAACATGCTTTCGCCGAAGAAAGCCCGTCCCAGCCGTACACCGTAAAGCCCACCTACCAATTCATCATTCAAGTAAGTTTCGAAGCTATGGGCATGACCTAATTCGTGCAGTTCTATGTAGAGTTGCTGAATGCGAGGATTAATCCAAGTATCTTTCCGATTCTCACCAATTTCCGCACAGCTTTTGATTGTGGCACTGAAGTCCCTGTCTATGAAAACCTTCATGTCGGTCTTTCGCAGGGTTTTTCTCAGGCTGCGTGATATATGAAAGTTTTCCAAGGGCAGTATGCCGCGCATTTCCGGTTCCACCCAGAACATGCCCGGATCTGAAGCTGACTCAGCCATTGGGAAAATCCCGCAAGCATATGCCTTCAGGAGAACCTGTGGTGTGATTTCCAGCAATACGTCATCAATGCCGGTCATGAGGTAAAACCGTTATTAGCTTTGGTGTGCGCCAGCCAGGTACTTTTCCAGCCAATGAATGTCATAATTGCCTGTTTGGAGATCTGGATGATTTACAAGATCACGGAAGAGCGGCAAGGTTGTGTCCACACCTTCAATAACAAACTCATCAAGGGCGCGTCTAAGCCTCATTAGACACTCTTCACGGGACCTTGCATGCACAATCAACTTCCCGATTAAGCTATCGTAGTGCGGTGGAATTCTGTAACCCTGATAGGCACCTGAATCCACACGTACACCCAGACCGCCTGGTGGATGATAGTATGCTATTTCTCCTGGTGATGGCACAAATGTGGAAGGATGTTCCGCATTTATCCGACATTCGATTGCATGACCAATCAGAGCTACATCTTCCTGTTTGACCGACATCCCTTCACCGGAAGCGATTTGGAGCTGCTCATTTACAAGATCTATTCTTGTGATCATTTCTGTCACAGGATGCTCAACCTGCAGGCGCGTATTCATTTCGATGAAATAAAATTCTCCATCTTCATAAAGGAATTCTATTGTGCCAGCACCGGAATATCCAAGCCCCTGTATGGCTTTGGCGCAAATATCGCCTATCTTCTTTCTTGCTGCGTCATCAAGGGCAGGGGAAACGGCTTCTTCCCAGACCTTCTGATGCCTACGTTGAAGCGAACAGTCGCGCTCCCAAAGGTGGATGCCACCGCCTTTACCGTCTCCCAATACCTGGATTTCGATGTGCCGTGGTTTTCCGAGGAATTTTTCCACGTAAACCGCATCATCACCAAAGGCTGCTTTGGCTTCACTCCGGGTAGTTTGCAGTGCGGTTACCATTTCTTTTTCGTTGTTAACGACCCGCATTCCGCGGCCACCACCACCGGCTGCCGCTTTGATGATCACAGGATATCCGATTTCAGCGGCAATTTTCATGGAT
>CAWUJF010000080.1:0-9508 GCA_963922405.1 uncultured Hyphomicrobiales bacterium
AATATTTACACCTTCTTCGATTTCCTCTTTCAGACCATCGTAAAGGTCGTCATGCATCTGCGCGACCAGTTCGTCGTCATCTAGTTCCGCCAGGATGATTTCTTCTTCGTCAGACATGGCTTTCTCCCAAAGCATTCCGGGCATCCCGGATGTCCAATATCCAAACGATTTCCGGTATTCCAAAAACCGTAACTCTTTACTTTGTCGCATTTATCGCTGATTCCAGCAAAGAAAAACGACAGCAAATCGTATTTTGCTTCAGATTCCATTTAGCAAGTGTAAATGGAATTACAATTCCAGTTTTGCGACTTGCGCAAGAGCGTTTGCGACTTGCACTAAATGCGCTGACAAAGAAGCGTGATCCAGGGTTCCATGTCACCAGTCAGGCTTGCCTGTTCACCTGTCTGGACTGAAACGACGTCAAATCCGTTGTTTTCCAACAGACTGACGATTTCGGGCTCTGAATAATAAGTGTACATGCGGCCAAGCCGATCTCTCTTTTCAGCCTCTCCCAGTTTAAGAGCGATATGGAAAACCCCATTTGTCTTTAGCGCTCTGTGAATAGCCTTTAAATGCTTGGGCATTTCGCTTTTTGGAGCGTGTAAAAGGCTGAAGTTTGCCCAAACTCCGCCGTAAAAGTCCGTGGCGTCAATATCATCGAACGTGCCTAGCCGTGCACCAATGTCGTAAGTGGCATTCGCCAGCGCAACCATTTCTGATGAAGCGTCTACCGGATCAACTTTAAAACCTTCCTGGCGCATGAAGTTTGATGAATTCGCTGGCCCGCAACCCAGATCAAGAATTGGATTTGTCTGCAGTTCTGACTGATTTATCAGGTTTAGGAAGGATGATAACGCTTCACCTGGCTCTTCATTCCGGGTGATTTCCATATACGCGTTCACTTCACGATTATAGGCTTCTATGGTTTCGTCATCTGGCATGTGTTTTGTTCCATTTCACCTCATTTTGGTGCTTATTCATGGCGTTCAGATGCTAAATTGCGCCAGCGGGTGGCGTTTTGGGACCGACTGAAACAAGTCTAGGACATACATATGAATGTCAACGATAATCATGCTATGTCTTTGAGGAATTGATCATGAGCGTAGAAGAAATGTCAGCTGGAAAATCTGCCAGAGCTGGAAGACGTGGACGTTCTGGCGGAGGTGCATCCGGACGTCGCCAGGCCAGAAGCGGTGTGAAGTTGCAATCATTGCCTTACGTGCATCGGCAACTGGAACCTACTGATATACTGAGCCAGGAAGCTGTCGAGATCATCGAGGCTAATGCTGACACACTGATGGAAGAAGTGGGTATCATCTTTTCAGAGGATGAAGAAGCATTGCGAATGTGGCGTGACGCTGGCGCTGATGTGCAGGGGGAGCGTGTTCACTTTCCAAAAGGTCTTTGCCGTGAGTTGATGAAAACAGCACCTTCCACTTTCACCCAGCATGCGCGCAATCCTGAAAGAAATGTGGAAATTGGGGGAAAGAACACTGTGTTCGCCCCGGTTTACGGACCTCCATTCGTTCGTGACCTTGATGGTGAGCGCCGGTATGCGACCATTGAAGATTTTCAGAACTTCGTGAAATTGGCCTATATGGCTCCTGCCATGCATCATTCAGGTGGCACAGTATGTGAACCATGCGATGTGGCCGTAAACAAGCGCCATCTTGATATGGTTTACGCTCATATCAAATATTCAGACAAACCATTTATGGGTTCTGTGACAGCTCCGGAAAGGGCAGAAGATACCGTCGAGATGGTCAAGATTCTGTTCGGTGAAGAATTTGTCGACCAGAACTGCGTACTTGTCAGTTTGATCAACTGCAATTCACCATTGACCCTTGATGGCACAATGCTGGGTGCTCTGAAGGTATATGCGCGGGCCAACCAAGCTTCAATTGTCTCACCCTTTATTGTGGGTGGTGCCATGTCACCTGTGACTGTTGCCGGTACTCTTGCACAAGTGCTTTGTGAAGCGACTGCCGACATTGCTTACTCACAGCTATGCAGACCTGGGTCTCCTGTAATATTCGGCACCTTCGCCACTTCAATTTCCATGCAGACCGGTGCACCAGCCTTTGGTACGCCCGAGCCTGCTCAAGTGCTGATGGGTGCCGCACAATTTGCACGCCGTTATAATCTACCATTCCGTTCTGGTGGTTCCTTAACTGGCTCCAAGATACCAGATGCCCAAGCTGCATATGACAGTGCGAACACTTTAGGACCGGCAATGGCTGGTGGGGTTAACTTCATGCTTCATGCAGCAGGATGGCTTGAGGGCGGTCTCGTTTCTTCATACGAAAAATTCGTTATGGATTGCGATCAGTTGGCTGCGCAGCAGAAGATGGCCGCAGGTGTGGATATGAGTGAAAACGGACAGGCAATGTCTGCCATTCGCGAGGTTGGGCCTGGAAACCATTTCCTGGGTTGTGAACATACCCAATCAAATTTTGAGACAGCTTTTTATGCTTCAAACATTGCTGACAACAATTCTTTCGAGCAATGGGAAGTTGAAGGCAAGCTTCGGGCTGAAGACCGGGCGAACAAAGTGGCTCGGGCGTGGTTGGAGCACTATGAGGCACCTGCGCTTGATCCTGACATTGACGCGAAGTTAAAAGCCTTCATTTCTGAGAAGAAAGATTCCATGCCGGATGCGTTCACCTGAACTAAGGGACCAGCCCTGGAAGCACGAACCAGGGAGATCGTGGGCAATACAATCGTTCACAATACCTGGAGACTGAATGCTGATGGCAAAGTCTCCAAGTGAAAACTCGTCGCATGAACCGATTACACCAGAGTTCTTCAGTGAATTTCTGAGCAGATTTGGCCTCACTTCATTTGGTGTGTTTGAATTCTCGGAAGATCTGTTTCGAACAGCTGATGATTCGGAGCTGGGACAATCTGCGATTTTGATCGGTAATGTGGGCTCTGCGATGTGGTATCCATTTGTCCAATCTGCCTAATATGCAGATGGTAGACCGGATCCTATGAACCGTTGGACTTCAAGAATTATCAATGAGTTGGCAGCTGCCACCAACTCAAAGGCTCTTTATCCCTTCGATAAGCCGTACTGGCCTTTTCAAAAATTTGCTGGAAAGGCTTTGAATGTACAACCATCCCCTATGGGTATTCTCATTCATCCGGAGTATGGCTTGTGGCATGCATTCAGAGCGGTATTAGTTTTTGATGAACCCGCGGAAGTGTTGAGGTTGCAAATTTCCGTGCCAAGTGAAGAGGGGGTGCAAGATCACCCTTGTGATACCTGCTTGGACAAACCCTGCTTATCGAGCTGCCCTGTTGGGGCAATAGACGATAATGGGTTGAACCCTACGAACTGTTTTTCACATCTAAAAACCGGTTCAGACCCTGATTGCATGAAAATCGGTTGTGAAGCAAGAAATGCATGCCCCGTTGGTGCCGCAAATAGATATTGCGCCGAGCAAATACAATTTCACATGAAGCATTACTACAAAGGCAGAATGTGAACGCTTAAGCGCGCCTACGGCGTCCGCGAGCTCTTTTCGGCTCAGCGTCGTTTCCAGAACTGGCTGGCTGGTTCACCAATGGGCCAATTCGCTCTACTATTGACTGCAGATCTGGGCGAGCTTCCTGCTCATGGGTGTCTATCGCATTGCGCATCTCTACAAGATGTTCGCACGAGGTCCCGCAACATCCTCCGATTATCTTAGCGCCCGCATCAATTGCGAGCTTGACATAGTCATGCATCAGTTCCGGTGTGCCGGTATATTCAACACTGTCACCTTTTACTTGAGGTATGCCACAATTTGCTTTGGCCACGACGATTGCTTCAGGATCGGCATCCGTCATATCGAGGACTGAAGACAGCAAATCTGATGCGCCCACACCGCAGTTTGCACCAACGGCTATAGGTTTAGAGTTTTCCTGCACAACGTTATGAATGTTTTTTGGCAACATTCCCATCATTGTTCGCCCTGCAGTGTCAAACGATGCGGTCACCACGTAAGGTAGATCCAGCGAATTTGCAGCCTCTGCGGCCGCCTGAATTTCTTCGGTTGATGACATGGTTTCAATCCACATGACATCTGCACCGCCGTCCCGCAGACCTTCCATTTGCTCTTTGAAGGAGGTAACACATTCCTCGTAAGTGAGTTCACCTAGCGGTGCCAATAGTTCTCCAGTTGGACCAACAGAGCCGCCAACAATAATTTTGCGATCGACCGTTTCACCCACTTCTCTGGCAATTTCCGCGGCCTTTTTGTTTAACTCGTATACGCGATCTTGAGCTTCGTGCAATTTCAGGCGATGCTTGGTTCCCCCAAAGGAGTTAGTCAGGATGATATCTGATCCGGCATCGATAAACCCTTGATGCAGCTGACGTATATTGTCCGGTTTATCGACGTTCCATAATTCCGGTGCAGCACCAGCTTCCAACCCCATTCCAAACAGGTTGGTCCCCGTGGCGCCATCGGCGAGGAGAATTCCTTTTTCATTAATAAGGCTGGTTAGGGGATCGCTCATTTATACCGTCCTGAGTGAGATTCTTGATTATATTACGATATAAAGATTTCTTTATATTAATTTAGATGCCTTGAAAAGAGCCCGCCCACACTTCATGCGGCTTTTGCCTAATTTTTAGAAATATTTTTGGAAGAAAGAGCAAAAAAACGCGAATCTTAAGTTTTGAGTAACTGATTTCTAACCGGGTGTTTACAAAGTTTGGCTAATTTCGCTCCAGGCAACAACTGAATGCCTAATATCCCGGAAAAGGTATTGCGTACCGGGTTCAGTTTTTTACCAAATAGTTTGGTTTTTTTCACAAAACGACCTATCATGTGGATTGGTCGTTTTTTGTTACTTGCATTATCCAAAATATTATCTTACGTAGGGGCAACTGGGCAAGTTGGGATGATATTGGTGCTTGTATGACCATTGATATGGGGTCGTGCACTGTTAGGGGCGAGAGTTTTGTATTCAGACGCGGGCAAATTTCTAAATATGCTTGGTAGCGGGGGCGATCAAAGCATTCGATTGGATGTGGATGAGTCGCGCCTTGCCATCGGAGTATTGCTTTATAAAGTAATTCAGGTTGATGGGCGTGTCCGCGATGAAGAGATAGATGTCTATCGCAGCATCATCGAAAAGTATCTGGGCGTCAGGGAAGACGAGTTAAACAGCTTTGAAGAGAATGTGCTCTCAGCTTTTAAAGATCCTGTTTATGACGCATCAATGATGAAGTTACTGGGGAGCCTTTCACTGGAACAGAAGCGCGATATCCTTGCATTTATGCAAGACATTTCATTAAGCGATCGCGAATTTCATGAGTTTGAGTTGAATATGGTGGCCAAAACTTCAAAGATCTTGGGTCTCGATTGAGCGAGCCAGAATTGCATCGCTGATTAAATCTCAAGATTGTCGATAAGACGGACACCACCCAACCAGGCTGCTGCGAACAATCTGAGCTGACCTTCATACACATCTGAAAGTTCAAGATCAGCTTCCCTTCGAACTTCGAAATACTCAACCTTGAAGCCGTATTTGTCCTGCAATCCATTTATGGCATCAGCGCAGGTTTTTTGTATTCCGGCACTGTTCCTGATTGCTTCTGCCGTTTCGTTCATCGCTTTAAACAGTTCTGGTGCTTTCTTCCTCGCTTCCTTGTCCAGGTTCAAGTTTCGCGATGACATTGCAAGTCCGTCTGTTTCGCGAATTGTTTTGGCAGGAACAATTTGTATTGGGATGTTCAGGTCATTCACCAGTTTTCTGATGATAAAGAGCTGCTGGAAATCCTTTTCTCCGAAAACGGCATAATCCGCTCCAGTTTGCAGGAACAACTTGCTGACCACAGTTGCTACACCGTCAAAATGACCTGGCCTGTGTGCATCACATAAAATATTGCTCGAGGCATCTACCGTCACATTGGTAGCAAATCCAGTAGGATACATTTCTGTTTCATCGGGTGCGTAAATAGCATCTATCCCGGCCTTTTCCAATTTATCGAAATCATCCATTTCGTCTCGGGGATAATTTCTCAAATCATCGGCATTGTTGAATTGTTTGGGATTGACGAAAACAGAGGCAATAGCCTTGTCAGCTGTTTCCTTTGCAATTTTCACAAGGCTAAGGTGGCCCGCATGGAGCCCTCCCATTGTTGGTACAAGTGCAGTCGTTTGGCCGTTGCGCCTGAAACCGGCAACTGCGTCTCTAATGCTTTGAACAGTTCGATAAACCTTTATTGTCATACTAATGAGTTACTCACTGGTCTCCGGCGTATTCGTAAACATGCTCAGGGGCAGGGAACTTCCGCTGTTTTACTTCCGCACTATATTCTGCAGCCATCTGCCGGATTTGTTCACCCAGATCTGCATAACGCTTCACGAACTTTGGTTTGAAGTCCGTGAACATGCCAAGCATATCATCAATTACGAGGATCTGACCGTCACAATGGGCAGATGCGCCTATACCAACGGTTGGGATTTGTATCATACTCGTAATTTCCCGAGCGAGAGGATCCGGGATTTTCTCACAGACGACACTGAATGCGCCTGCTTGTTGCACCGAAAGAGCATCATTTTTGATGCGGTCTGCGTCATCACCAGTGCCTTGGGTCTTGTAACCACCAAAACTATTTACAGATTGTGGGGTAAGACCGATATGCGCCATAACCGGAATGCCACGATCTACCAGGAAGCGAATGGTGTCGGCCATCACTTCTCCACCTTCGAGCTTCACCGCGCCACATTCTGTTTCACGCATCAACTTCTGCGCATTGTTGAAAGCCTGTTCCTTGCTGGCTTCATAAGAACCAAAAGGCATGTCCATGACCAGGAGGGGACGAGTAAGCCCACGACGGACGGCTTTACCATGCAAAATCATCATGTCCATTGTGACGCCGAGCGTATTTGGTAGTCCATGCATGACCATGCCGACACTGTCGCCCACCAATACCAACTCAACGCTGTCATTGATCATTTTGGCAACCGGCGTTGTGTAGGCGGTGAGGCATGAGATGGGCTCATTGCCTTTCATCGCGGTAATGTCGGGAGGGGTAAAAGCCTTGATCTTTTTTGATACGCTCATGATTTGTTTAAACCGTAATATTTGGGTCGTAGAGTGAAAGCTATAGCGACAGGATCAGGTATAAACAAGGCTCAGAAGCATCTGGGATAAGCTTTGAGATGTGCGGTGTGCAGGCTCAAGTATTAATCATGTTTAGATTATGCATAGCGAGAATTGATCTTGGATTTTGAATAATCATTCAACTTGTAATAGAATTACCCTCATTATTATAAAAACCGGGTAGTAAGGGAGTTCAAAATGAGAGTTTTTATAATGGCGGTTGCACTTGTAATGGGTGCTATGATTTCGAATGCAAATGCAGCACGAATAGAAGCGAGGATAGATCTGTCCCAACAGAAAATGAGGGTTTATCAGGGGGGAAAGCTAAGATATTCGTGGCCAATTTCTTCAGGTAGAAGCGGGTACCGGACACCCACCGGTCGCTGGGGTGTTACGCGCATGCACCGTGAATATTATTCAAAGAAGTATCACGGTTCACCCATGCCTCACTCGATCTTCTTTTATCGTGGATATGCCATTCACGGGACAAATTACGTGAAGCGTCTGGGCAGACCAGCATCCCATGGTTGCATACGTCTGGCACCAGGCAATGCGAAAGCCCTATTCAATCTTGTTCAAAGAAATGGTCGAGGTAATTTCCGTGTGCATATTGTGCACTAGAGGTGCTTGTGCCTAATAACATTGCAAAGCGCTCCTAAGTTGAGCGCTTTTTCATTTTCAGCTTTTCAGCCCGTTTGGCCATGAAGTTTGGCCGCCATCTTTTGTGCAACCATAACCATTGCTCCGGATTTTCTCTTACCCAACGTGCAACGCAATCATTGACGGATTGGGTCAAGGCCTGAACGTTAATACTGCCATCCGAGTTCTTTGGTATATCCAGAGCCGGTTCGATTTCGATGCGGAAGCGACCTCCGGGCAAACGCACGCAACGGGCTGGATGAACCGGGCAATCATATTGCCTTGCCAATTTGGCGAGTAGGGGATTGCCCATGGTTTGGCGTCCGAGAAACTCAATCTCAACCCCTCTGGAAAAGAACTGATCTACCAGCATGCCAACTTTATGCCCTTCATCCATGGCACTAGCCAGGGCCCATGATGCGCCCGCTTTTGAAGGAACAAGATGTCCCATGGAAGTGGTTCTAGCGGATAGAACCCGTTTGGCCATGTATTTGTTGTTTGGCGGGCGGAATAGGGCAGTGATATTCAATCCATAGGCCGCAGAAGCGATTGGCAAGATTTCCCAATTGCCGGTGTGTCCAGTGAAGCAAATAGCCGGACCATCATGATCTTTCATCGCATGAAAGTTCTCACCTCCGGTGATTTCAACACGCCCCTTGCTTTGATCGTCTTCATCAATATCGAATATCTTGTCGAGATATACGTATTCAGCTGCCACGCGTCCTAGATTTGCCCACATCCCGCGGAGGATTTCCTCAATCTCCTCATCTGATTTTTCTGGAAATGCGAGCTTCAGGTTTTCCCGCGCCATCTTGGTTCTGGGATACCACATCCCCAAACCCCTTGCGGCTTCTGCACAAAACCAAATCGCACTGTCAGCAGGAAACAATTTCAATACGGCTATGAAACCAAAAAACAGTTGCGCAATCACCCAATCTCGCAGGTTGCGAAACAAAACATATGTTTTTCGAATGAAAGGTTCCATATTGATCGTTAGCCAGACCTTTCAGACTGCAGCATCAATCATCATTTACCCGCATAATGATCTTACCAAACACTTTCCTGCTTTCCATGCGTTCAAGGGCGGTCTGGATGTCCCCAAACTCCAGCTCGGTGTCTACCACTGGATGAACAATTCCCTTTGCCATTTTCTCCATGGCATTGACCAGGTTTTCCATTCGGCAACCAAACGAACCTATAAGACGCAATTGTCTTTGAAACAGCATCATAAGGTTCGTATCTGCGGAAACGCCGCTGGTTGAACCACAGGTAACAAGCCGTCCGCCAGGTCTGAGGCTTAACATTGAGCCAGCCCAAGTGTCTTTACCCACGTGTTCAAACACTACGTCCACACCCTTTTTGCGGGTGATTTTGCGTACAGCACCTTCAAAGCGGTCTTCCCGGTAATTGATGACGTGATCGGCACCCAGTTCCAGGCATTTCTCGATCTTCTCATCGGAGCCCACTGTAGTGATCACTGTGCAGCCGATTTTCTTAGCTAACTGGATTGCCGCAGAACCAATGCCCGATCCACCCGCATGAACTAGTACTGTTTCACCTGATTGCAGCTTGGCATTGTCAAAAAACATGTGCTCGACAGTGCCGAATGTGACAGGTGCCAGTGCAGCACCGATTGCATCCACGCCGACAGGCGCTTTGATCAAATTACGCGCAGGCATGTTTGAAAGCTCTTGCGCATAGCCATCCAGATGGAAACCGTGAACACCTTTAGGGTGTTCACAATGGTTGTCGCGTCCTTCACGGCAAG